>NZ_JAUBRA010000007.1:0-183101 GCF_036701555.1 Microcoleus sp. Pol10D4 | reverse complement strand
AGTCATAATAGATTATTTAATATGCTGCGTGATTACACAATCATTCTGCCTATTCAGGACGGCGATGTCTGAGGGGTTTCACCCCTCAGACATTCGCCAACAGTCTCTTAGAAACCGCGCCTACACAAACAAAACCAGACGAGAGCGGGTTAAAGGCAAATTTCACACAATTTAAACTAAACTTCCCCCCGTGGGGGGAAATTTAAAAATCTGAAACCTTTACTCACCAAGTTAATCTCAGCTTTTTTGCTCCTCCTTTTAAAATCGCTGAAGCCATTACACAGATAAGCTTTTTATGATTTTAACTAAAGAGCGCTAAAAATCTTATTCAGACTAAGTTTCAAGACTTTTTAAGGTTATTATTAATAAGTCTAAAAAAATCTTGAAAACACGCCCTAACCGAAACTATCGGAGACAAACACATAGCCACCACCATACCCGACAGCATTATCCACTAATATTAAGCCGTCATTGGTCTGCGGATCGCCACTCTGAGCAAGTCCATAATTCACCACGCGCAACAACCGCTGTGGGGTAAACGATTCCAATTCCACAAAATTCCCTGCATCCAGCCATGCTAGTTCTTCGGCTGTTAAACCTTGCCTCACTGTGTCGGGTAATTGACGGGCGGTTTGTGCGACTGTTTGAGATTGCTGCACAAACATATCGCGGGTTGCTAAGATTTGACGGGGAGAAATTCCCAAATCAAAAATCGTCACCGCTTGATTGCCAAACCAGTTTGGACTGGTTCGCAGTTGATGTACCAAGCCAACTCCAGCAGGGCTCGCATTGTGCAGTGCATAGACTTTTAAATCGGTATTACGCCGCAGCATTTCAATCACGGTACTGAAGATGCTTTGGGGATAGCCACTAATACTAAGAATCGCGCAGTTGTTTTCAAAATGGACGTTGTTGGCAATGAGGAATTGAGCTATTTCGTCACTGTCACAGATAATTGCGCGATCGAAACTGTAGGCGGTGATTTCGGGATCGATGGCGGCGGGTAAAGCGTTTTGACGAGGAGCCGACAGCAGTTTTTCTAACGTTCCGTTCACCCTTTGCCAGCGTTGTAGCCATTCATCGCTCTGCGCTGCATTGACGAGAAATACTTCACGAATTTCCTGTTGACGACGTTTTTGTGAGGTGCCGAGCCACAAGGAAAATAGCCCTAGGAAACAGACTGTGATATACCCGGTAAAAAAATTAATAATCAGACTGAAGGGAACACCTATCACTAAAATAATTATCCCTAAAATTTGTAGATTTTTAGCATTATTTTTTCTGCTGTGAATACCTTGCTGAGAAGAGTTGCTATTTTTAAAAAGTTGCCCAATCCACAAAACATTGTAAAAAATGAATAAAATAAAAACTGCTAATTGCGGCGGATCTTGAAGCATATTACTAATAAAAATCCAGACGAAAATCGCTCCCAAAACGGGGAAAAATAAGTATAAACCAAGCCAACTCCATTGGCCAATTGAAGCACGATATTTAAGCCTTTTGTCAATAAAATACAAAAACTGTTTGAGCGTGAAGAATAACATATTTTGGCTGGAAATATCTTCGATCGCCTTCTTGAAAAACGGATCGGTGAATGCGAATCTTTGATCGGTGACGGTAGTGGGTTCAAACACAAACAGATGGTTGCACTGTTTGCAACGACCTGAGTTCCTGGTACGATCTCTCAAAATGTTGTCGGTGTTACACTGGACGCATTTCATTCCCATTTCGGTTACTCCTGATTAATTTAATGGATTTATATCGTTGGCGGTTGTTTCGGAATGATTTTACCGCAGAGGCCGCAGAGGGCACAGAGGAAGAGAAGAGAGAGATGAATAGTTCGGTTTAAAAGATTTGCCCGTTTAACAAGATAGAATAGTCTTCTCGCTGTCGAATTAATCGATCGCCCTTAGCATCAATCAACACTTCAGCAGGGCGGGGGCGGTGCAGAAAATGTGACGACATCGCATAGCCGTAAGCGCCGCTATCCAAAATCGCGATCGCATCTCCAATTTTGAGTTTCGGTAGCCAACAGTTGCGGCCCAAATAATCCCGCGAATAAGTTGTGTTGCCGCAAATATCCGTTTCATGTCGCGATACATCGTCGGTTTCCCAAGTTGCGATCGCCCGATAGCCCCCGTGCACCGCAGGCACTGATAGATTTGATACAGTCGTATCCACACCGACAATTTGCCGATTGCCCAACCACTTCACCGACACAACTTTCGCAAGCAAAACGCCGCAACCTGCGATCGCCGATCGTCCCGGTTCAATCACCAACTCGATCGGGCGAGATAGCGCACTCAATCGTTCAGTAATCGCCGCACCAAACTCCCGCCAGTCAAACACTGCACCGCCTCGATAGGGATAGCCAAAACCACCGCCAAAATCAAGGGTTCGCCAATCTGGCAACTGTTGGGCGATCGCAATCAGGCGATCGATCGCCTGCGTAAAAGCACTCGTGGCGTTAGTTCCAGTCCCCCGATAAAAATGCAATCCAGTAATCCTCAACCCCTGCTGCTGCGCGATTTTATTGGCTTTCTCAAATTCGGCGGCACGTACTCCAATCCGACTGTCTCCCGTCAATTCCGGTGAGTTGAGGCGCAGTCCAATTTCGGCACGGATCGATCGCGGTTGACTGCCGGAATATTCGCAAAAATCCTGGAGTTGCGACAGACTATCGAAGTTAAATCGATCGATCTTCCATTCAATCAATTGCTGAATATCCGCCCTGTTGAGGTTACTGCCCGTGTAGACAATGCGATCGCCCGTAAAACCCGCTTTCAGCCCCAAAAAAACATCCCCCGGTGTATTCGCGTGTAGCCCCCAACCAGCTTGCTGAATCAATTGCAACAGAGCAATATTGCCGTTGGTGACGCTAGCAAAATGAAACTGAACGTGCGGATAGTCGATCGATCGCGTAATATGCTCAAGAGTCTGACGGAGGATATCGGCTTGATACACATATAAGGGCGAACCATAAGTTGACAAAAGTCGCTGGGCCATTGCTTCGGAGAACGGCGGCGAATTTGTTTTGGTTTCATTCTGTAGCAAAGATTCAGTCATATAGAAGAAGTTCGGCAACGGATTTTGTAACGGATGTAACGGATGTTCGGCAACGGATTATTTAACGGATTTAACGGATGTTCAAAACAGGGAAGATTATAAAATCAACAGTCAACAGTCAACAGTCAACAGTCAACCTCCTTCGATATTTCCAAATGCGTTGGCCGATCGCCGGTGGCAACCAAAACACATGATCCAGCGATCGCTTAACCGGAATTTCGCCTAAAACCTCGGTTCGCCATGCCTGCCACATCAGCAGCAGCCAGAGATTATTGCCAATATAGCGATCGCGCATTGCAACTCCGAGTTGTCCCGATAACATCGAGTCGGCCAAATGGGGCTGCCAGCAATTTTGCGATCGCAACACATTCGGATTCAGCCGATCTCCGATCGCAGCCCAAAACTCCCGGTAATACCAAACCTTCAACGGCACACCCATCCCGCGCTTTTCCCGCCAGACAATTTCCGGCGGCAACCAGCGTTCGGAGGCTTTTTTGAGGATGTATTTTTCGCACGCACCTTGCAGTAGCAGCTCGCCAGGGAGTTGAAACGTCCATGCTGTGAGGTCGGGGTCGCAGAAGGGCGATCGCACCCACAAACCGCAAGCGAACGCCAATGCCGTTGCCCTCGGCTGAATATTTTGGGCACCTTTGAGCATCAGCGAAGCGCGCCGTAGCCTCGCTAACAGGGAAGGACAGGTTTCGGGATCGATCGCGTCTTGCAGATAAACGCTCAAATCGTGAGACTGGATGCGATCGAGCATTTCTGGCGAAAAAATCTGTTTTTCATAACCATAAAATCGCTGAAACGTCCGCAAATACTGCTGTTCAAAGGTTTCTTTTCCGGCAGGATGTTCTGCACTGTAAACTCCGTTGGCAATCAAAGGTTTGTTTGTCCATCCCGCAAATAGCTGATCGCCATTCTCGCCATTGAATACAACTCGCACGTCTTGCGCCGCCGCCTGTTTGAGCAAAAACAGTGCAGCCGTCGTGCCGTCTCCATAGGGTAAATCGAGGGCTTTGGCGGTTGGCCCGATCGCGCGCAACACTGCATCGCCCGTCGCCGCCACTCGGATCAGCGGAATCTGGAAAAAGTCCGCCACCTGTTGGGCGTAGGGCAGTTCGGAATAGGCTTCGACACCAAAATCGAGGGCATAGGCGCGCACTTGCAAGCCTGCTTTCACTAGCAGCGCTGTCACTAGGGAAGAATCAATGCCACCGGAGAGTAAAACGCCTACGGGTTCGTCGATCGGCAAATCGGCCACTTGTCGATCGATCGCCTGTTGCAACAGCACTTGCAATTGTGCGATCGCCTCATCCTCACTCCGCAGTAGTTGGGGTGCTTCTTGCCAAGCCGATGGCAGCGATTCCCTACGGGATAGCTTTGCCGCGCGTACTTTCGGCAGATCGTTAACATCGGCGATTTCCCAAATCATCTCGCTTCCGGCTGCTACGGATGCAATTTGCTCGATCGGCGTTAACGGCGTGGGCACGTAGGAAAAACAAGCATAACTGTGTAGGGCGATCGGGCTAATTTGAGGGGAAGCAATCAGCGGTAGCAGCAATTGCATTTGCGTCGAAAACCAAATCGTTTCTCCCAACTGCATCCAGTAAAGCGGAACTCGCCCAAACGGATCGCGCCCCAGCCTTAGCTGTTTCGCTTCTACCGCCGCCCAAGCATCTCCCGGTAAATCGGTTGGCCCAAATCGCCCGCAAGCATTCAGCGTCACTGTGTCAGCCGTGAGTACAGATGCAGAGGCGATCGCCCACTCGGATAATTTGCCCTGCCGAATGCAGTAATCTGGGACTAAACGGCTGAGCGTTTTTGTGCGATCGTCCTCTCCCCAGTAGCCGATAAAATGTGAAGGTTTGTCGATCGCACCCATTAGATGTCTCCAATAATTATTGTGGAACAGGCATCTTGCCTGTTCAAAACAGGCTTTTTTGGATAAGTCTATTTAGATATCTCCAATCATTGTGGAACAGGCATCTTGCCTGTTCAAAACAGGCTTTTTTGGATAAGTTTATTTATTTCACCGTGAAAGGTTCAGTGCTGATGACGCGCCCATCCAGGGACATCCGAACTTCCCATTTGCCGGGGGCAGCAGCAGATCCGAGATCGTAAAAGCAGTGCGTATTCCAAACGGCAGTATCGATCGTGCGAGTTTGATACCTGCCCTGATGAACAATGTCACCGCTGGGATTAATCCAATCGCATTGCAGAGACAACTGATTGCCGATCGGAGCATTTTTCAACGTCACCTGGTAGTAGATGCGGGGATTAATTTGACGGTTGACTTGAGTAAGGCTGTCACCACCTTTTTTCGATAGCGCAATCCTGTCTTCTCCTCCCACAACTTGAGCAGTTTTTTGTTGCTGATTTTGCCCGAACAGTACGCCTATACCGATCGCAGAGATGACAACGGCTGTCGTGGCGATCGCGATCCAACGGTTGCGTCGCTGCTGTTTTTCTAGGACTTCGCGGCGGCGCATTTGGGCGATCGCATCTTCTAAAAGCTCATCAGGCAGATTCAACTCCCGTAAAATTTCTCTTACCTGATCTGGGGCCAATTCTAACTCGCGCTGCTGCGATAACTTGTCGATTTCAGCGACTACCTGTGCTAACTGAGTTTGAGTGAGTCGAGTTTCCATAAAGTTCTTTTCCAGTAAAAATTAGATATAGAAATCACATTTCTCTTCTCTTCCTCAGTGTCCTCTGCGCTCTCTGCGGTTTAATTACTCATATTATTCAATAAATAGCTCTCAAAGTCAATTCATAAAAATCATAACCTTAACCTCATAAAATTCATATTTATAGTCCTGGACGCATGGGATATCATGCGAAACCAGTTTTTTTACGAAAAGAGGCGTTCCCACCCGCAGATTAGGTCAAAAAAACGGTTTCTTTGTCGGAGTGCGTCCAGAACAGACTTATATAAAATCCAGACTAGGAAACTCTTCTACTTTTTGGAAATCAGTTAAATTCAACTTTCCTGAATCTATTTTTTCCTGTTGACGATTCAACCAAATTGCGTTTATTCCCGCATTTTTAGCACCACAATAATCAGCCTTGAAGCTGTCGCCAATATGCAACACATTCTCGGCAGTGCAGTTGTGCTTTTGCAATGCTGCGGTAAAAATTTGAGACTGGGGTTTTGCTGCACCAACTTCGGTGGAAATTGTCACTGATGTGAAATATTCCGCTAAGTTTAGTGCTTTTAATACTGCATAAATTCGGGAATCGAAATTCGATACTACTGCTAATTCAATTCCTTGTTGCTGCCACTTATTTAATGCTGGCAATACGTCGGGATAGACGAACCAAGGTTCGGCGGTGGCAAAATGAGCGTAGAGTTCGGCAAAGAATTTGGGAAAGTCTGAAAATTGATTGAAAACGCCTGCTCTTTGAAAAGCGTTCGCGCAAACTGCTTGCCACCATTCAAATTCTAGTTGGGGAATTTTTGCTAATTCTCTTCCGGGAAATGCCATCGGATTTGAGTCAGCAAAACTTTGGAAAAAAGCTGTATTTAAGTCTTCGTTAGAAACAGTTACTCCCCAACTGCGGGCGAATTTTCCGTAGACTTCGCCGACGCTGCCGCGCACGTCAAATAGTGTGCCAGCGGCATCTAAAAAAAATACTTTGGTCATTGGTTAATGGTTATTAATTATTAGTCAGTCAACTGTCAACTGTCAACTATCAACTGTCAACTGTCAACTGTCAACTGTCAACTGTCAACTGTCAACTGTCAACTGTCAACTGTCAACTGTCAACTGTTGTTTGCGGATTCACTAAACCAGAATGATTGGCAATGTTGCCCGCCGGTTCAAATCTGCCTCCTAAATATTTGGCTAGGAATTCTTCGGCGATCGCATAAAAGTGCAGCCGATTTTCCGGGCGTGCAAATCCGTGTCCTTCGTCTGTATAAAGCACGTATTCTACAGGTTTGCCGGCTTGCTTCATGGCATTGACAATTTGCTCGCTTTCTGCTTCTTTCACTCGCGGGTCGTTGGCACCTTGGGCGATTAGTAAAGGTTTTTGGATGCGATCGACAAAAGATAAAGGCGAGATCGATTTCAAAAACTCTGGTTCTGTTTCCAAATTGCCCACGCGGTGATACAGACTTGCTTTTCTCGGTTCCCAGTAAGGGGGAATAGTTTGCAGCAGTGTAATCAAATTGCTTGGCCCGACAATATCGACGGCGCAGGCAAAAACATCGGGACTAAAAGTCAATCCCACTAAGGCAGCATAACCACCGTAAGAACCACCCATAATCGCAATTTTATCGGGTTGGGAAATTCCTGTTTCTACCAGCCAATTAACTCCATCTAGCAAGTCGTCGTGCATCTTAGCGGCCCATTCGCGATTGCCGGCATTGAGAAAGGCTTTGCCGTAGCCGGTGGAACCGCGAAAATTGATTTGCAAAACGGCGTAACCTCGGTTTGCCAGCCATTGGGCTTGTGGATTGTAACCCCAGGTATCGCGTGCCCAGGGGCCACCGTGAACTAGCAAGACTGTGGGTACGGGTGTTGAGACACCAACCGGTTTTGTCAGGTAGCCGTGAATGGTTAAACCATCTCTTGCGGTGTAAGAAATGGGTTCGATTGATGATAGTGGTAGCCCTTCGAGTTTGGGTTGGTTGCTAAACAGAAAGGTGAAGGTTTTGGAGGCGCGATCGTACACATAGTAGTAAACTGGGCCGTCGTCTGTTCTGTAAGCGACTAGCCAAGTGGTATCGGCGAGGTTGCGGCTGGTAAGGTCGAATTCGCCGGGGCGAAATTTGCCGAGATCCTCAAAATCATCTGCTATACTTTGGTCTAAAATCTGCCACTCTTGCTTGTCCTTGTAGAAGGAAACCGCCTGAATCTCTCGCTTGGTGGGGTGTCCGACAATGTTGCCGACATCGTATTCTGGGTCAGAGGCGAGATCGGTTTCTTGTTTAGTTTCTAAGTCTAATGCGATCAAACGTTCGGCGTTAGCATCATGATTGCCGATGATGTAAAGAATTTTGCCGTTTTCTGAGAACATGAGGGCACCACCTTCCTCATCGGGCCCCCACCTTCGCAGGCTTTCCCAAGACTTGTCGGCAGTTTCCCGAAACACCAATTCTGAGCCACCGTCGGCAGTAGTGGCTGTGGCCGCCCGCACTTGGAATTGGGCGTCAGCAATCCAACGGACGACGTTACCTGGGTTGTCTGTCTCAAATTCAACGGCACCATTTTTGAGGTTGATGCGGTAAACGTCGTGTTTGCTGCGATCGCGGATGTTCATTCCCACTAATATTTCATTGGGGAATTTGCGGTCAAAGGCGATCGTCTGAGCTTGAACGCCTTGAAATGGTGTCAAGTCGCGAACCAGATTTGACTGGATATTGACTGAGAATAAATGCCAGTTTTCATCACCCTCAGCATCTTGGAGATAAATTAGCTCTTCGCCGCTGTAAGTCCAGTAAAAGATGCGGATGCCTCGTTTTTTATCTGCTGTCAGTTGGCGATCGTCTGCTTGACCGACGGTACGCAATTGCACTTGCAAAACGTTGTTTTCATCTGGTGCAATGTAGGCAAGATACTTGCCGTCGGGTGAAAGTCGGGGGCTAGTTTTTTCGGGATTTCCGAAGAGAATTTCCCGCTCTATCAACGGTGGAAGTTCAGTTTTGGGCTGTTGAGATGTGGAAGTTGGCATCTTTTTGCGTGCGTAATATTCTCTGAATCTACACTCCGACAGAAAAAACCAGGTTTTTACCAAATATGCGGGTATTAGTGAAGTATTTTCGTGAAAAACCCGGTTTCGGAACCGCCATCATAAGTCCTACAATCAACCGTCAACGGTTAACAGTTAATAGTCAACAATTAACTAACTTTTAAGCAAATCCTGAATCGGCTTGCTAATCCAATTGAAACCAACTTTTAACTGATGATCAAATGTTGGCATCCGATAGAGATAAGCTAAGCGGCGAGCAATGTGGGCTAGTTGTCCGTCGAGTTTAATTCCTAAACCGGCCAGGGTGGCGTTGTCAATTCCTAATGTCATCATTTCTCCTAGCGGCTGATAGCGGAAAGGAAGTAATGGGCGGCCGGTAAGGGATGCCCAAATGTTCCATGCGGTGTAGTCAGCTTGCTGGAAGGCTGTTTGGGCTGTTCCGGGGACTTTTTGACCCGTTGCATCGTGACATTCAGCTAAGTCTCCCAAGGCAAATATATCTGGATGGTCGATTATTTGCATTGTCGGATTGACTGTTAATTGACCGCGGCGGTTTTGTTTGAGGGGTAGCGATCGCACTGCTTGACTAACTTGAGTTCCTACTGTCCACAGAACTATGTCTACGGGGAGAACATCTAATTGTCCTTTGTAAAGTAAGGATATTGTGTCCGCTTCGATCGCCTCTACTTCTGTTTCTAAGTCGATCCACACTTTCCGTTTTTCTAAAGCTTGGCTGGCGGCTTCGCGGTTAAACTCCGGTGATGTCCGCAGAATCATGTCGCTTTGTTCGACTAACCGCACGCGACCTTTGTCTCCGAGTCGATCGGCTAATTTACAAGCTAATTCTACTCCTGAATAACCGGCGCCGACGATCGCAACCCGAATTTTATCGGTGTTGCTGGCTTCTAAAAACCGCAATCTTTCTTCTAAGCGGTAGGCGTCGTCGAGAGTGCGAAAAGAGTAAGCATATTCAACCGCACCCTTGACCATATCTAGAGGGGTTTCGCCACCTAAAGCTAAAACCAGGCGATCGCACGGAATTTCGGGCCCGTCGTGCAACTGCACTCGCTTTTCCTCCACATCGATGCCGGAGACAGTACCCTGACAAAAGCGCACACCTGTGTTCTGCAAGAGTTCGGCAAACGGTGGGGCAATTTCCCAGGTTTGGAGTTCGTCGGTCAGGAGTTCGTACAGCAGGGGAACGAACAAAAATCGATCGCGGCGGTCAACTAGGACAATTTCGGGTTTTTCGGTTTTGGAGAAGGGTAACTGACTCAAGCGCAGGGCTGTGTAGAGTCCGCCGAAGCCTCCGCCGAGAATGCAAATCCGGGGTTGTTGTTGAGTCATGGTGTTTTGTTTGAGGGGCGATCGGTAGCAAGGAAACTTATCTTATTGTAACGAGAGTGGGGGAGTGAGGGAGTGGGGGAGTGGGAGTGGGAGTGGGAGAAATGGGGAGAGGGGGAGAGTGGGAAAATCTTCCCTGTTTCCCTCGATCCTCAAGATCCATCCGTTAAATGCGTTAAATGCGTTAAATCCGTTGCCGAACTGTTTTCTCTATCTCTAGCCTTGATTAGCTCTACCTATTAGCCACCCTCAAATTTTCTGAATGTTCGTAGAACTAATTTTGTACTATATTAGTTTATAACGAATTATTTCGCAAATTTAATTCACTTTTTATAGGGTCATCTACTGTAACACTTGCCCCCGCACTCACAAGTGAAAAAATCATGCAAATTTCCTCGAATTCTTCTAAATTTAAGAACGGCGATCACAATAACGAAGACGGCTCATCTTTGTTAAAAAGCGAAGAAAAATATAAAAATTTAGTAGCTAATATTCCCGGTGCTGTCTACCGCTGTACCTGCGAGTATACGGACGACGAGGAATTAACACGGACAATGGCGTTTTTGAGCGAGACGGTTCAAGAAATATCAGGCTATCCCTCTTCTGATTTTATCAACGATCGCGTCCGTTCTTTTTCCAGCATTATCCATCCTCAAGACCGCAAAAATGTGGATGCTACTGTCAAAAAAAGTGTAGCAACCAGAACTTCGTACATCCTTGAATACCGGATTGTCCGGGCTGACGGCGAAATTAGCTGGGTTTACGAAAAAGGCAAAGCTGTTTGCTGCGAGGCGGAAGAGGCTAGAGGAAAACAAGAGGGACAAGAGGAACTTGAGGACTTTTTGTCGGCTGTGGTTTCGCCGGTTTCGCCGGTTTCGCCGATCGCAAATTCTCTGTGTCGGGTTGTTTATCTCGACGGAGTGATTTTGGATATTACTGAACGAAAGCGAGCTGAGGAAAACCTGCGAAACACTCAAGAGTTTCTGAATGCGGTACTGCAAAATCTGCCGATTAGTGTCTTTATTAAAGATGCTGTCGAGCAAAAATTTATTTATTGGAATACTGCTAGCGAAGAATTGTTTGGCTATTCGAGGGATGAAGTGCTCTTAAACAATGCTGCTGACTTGTTGAATTCAGAGGAGGCAAATTACTTGCAAGCACAAGATTTAGAAGTGTTGGCAACGAGAAAAGGCGTCGATTTGCCTGAAGAAACTATCCAACTTCCCCATCGGGGAAAGCGGATTTTGCACACAAAAAAAGTTCCTTTATTTGACGATTCGGGCGCGCCTAAGTACATTCTGGGTATTGCTGAAGATATTACGGAAAGAAAAAAAAATGAAACCGAATTGTCGCGTTTGGCTATTGTAGCTCAAAAAACGCAAAATGGTGTGATTATTACTGATGCTCAAGGCTGCATTGAATGGGTGAATGAAGGATTTACTCGGATTAGTGGTTATGTGCTGGCAGAAATACATGGAAAAAAACCGGGTGATGTACTGCAAGGCCCTCAAACAGACCCGCGAACTATTGCTAAACTGCGATCGGCTTTGGCTGCAGGTGTGCCGTTTAATCAGGAAATTTACAATTACAAAAAGGAGGGAAAGGGTTATTGGGTGGCACTTTCGATCGCCCCCATTTATCACGAAAATGGGGAACTCGAAGGTTTTATTGCGGTGCAAACTGATATTACGGATCGCAAGCAAGCAGAGGAAACACTCAGGGAGAGGGAGAATTATTACCGCTGCATTGTCGAGACGGCTTCGGAGGGCGTTTGGATGTTTGACAGCGAAAGTATCACGACTTTTGCTAACTCTCGGATGGGCGAAATGCTGGGGTATACTGTGGAGGAAATGGTGGGGCGATCGCTATTTGAGTTTATCGACTGCGAGTCTAGGGAAATAGCTGAAAGTTATGTCCAGCGCAGGCGGCAAGGCCTTCGTGAACGTCACGATTTTAAGTTTACTCGCAAAGACGGATCTCACTTGTGGGCGATCGTCTCGGCGACGCCGATGTTCGACGCTGAGGGCGAATTTTCAGGTGTTTTGCGGATGATTACCGATATTAGCGATCGCAAACAAGCAGAAGCAGAATTGCGCCAAACTCTCCAAGAGTTGGAATTTGAAAAATTTGCTTTGGATCAATCGGCAATTGTCTCGAATACCGACGAATTAGGAGTTATTACTTATGTCAACGAGCAATTTTGCGAACTATTTAAATTTTCCCGAGAAGAACTGATCGGCAAAACCCACAGACTTGTTAATTCTGGTTATCACCCAGCCGATTTTTTTAAGCAGCTTTGGTCTACTCTCCGCCAGGGAAAGGTTTGGCGGGGAGAAATGAAAAATCAAGCTAAAGACGGCACATTATTCTGGTTGGATACTACGATTGTACCTTTCTTAAACACGAACGGCGAACCCCATCAATATGTAGCAATTCGTAAAGATATTACCGATCGCAAACACGCAGAAGAAGCGGTGCGGCTTTCCGAAAGTCAATTGAGGACTAAAAATCAAGAATTGGCAAAAGCCCTACGGGACGTGCATAAAACTCAAAGCATGATGGTTCAAAATGAAAAAATGGTAAGTTTGGGGCAATTAGTCGCTGGGGTTGCTCACGAAATCAACAATCCAGTTAGCTTTATTTACGGCAACGTCATGCACGCTGACGATTACTTTAAAGACTTGCTAAAAATGCTCCAACTTTACCAGCAGGAATACCCGCACCCAACACCGGCAATTCAACAAGAGATAAATGATATCGATTTGAATTTTCTGCTCAGAGATTTGCCGAAGCTGTTAAATTCGATGAAAATGGGAGCCGAGCGAATTCGCCAAATTGTGCTGTCACTGAAGAATTTCTCGCGATTAGATGAAGCCGAACAAAAGCAGGTGGATATTCACGAAGGGATTGAAAGCACTTTGTTGATTTTGCAGCACAGGTTTAAAGAAACTGCAGGACATCCAAAAATTGTGCTGCTCAAAGAGTTCGGCAATTTGCCCCGCGTACAGTGTTATGCGGGACAGTTGAATCAGGTTTTTATGAATATTATCGGCAATGCAATTGATGCTTTGGAAGAGGCAATGGAGACTGGACATTGGGCGGAGGGGGAACAGGGGCCTATTCCTTATTGTCCTTCGCCGACGCTGCGGATTTGTACGGATGTAAAATATGAACAGGATGCTGTGATGCAGGCAGAAACAGCAGATTCTGATGCTTCGAGTCGGCATCCTTCTCATATTGTGATTCGGATTGCTGACAACGGCCCGGGGATTCCGATAGATGTTCACGAAAGGCTATTCGATCCGTTTTTTACTACGAAAGAACCTGGTAAAGGTACTGGTTTGGGGCTGTCGATTAGCTATCAAATTGTGGTGGAAAAACACGGCGGGCAGCTTAAATGCCATTCAGCACCGGGTCAAGGCACGGAATTTGCGATCGAGATTCCTGTGGGGAATAGTCAGTAGTCAGTAGTCAGTAGTCAGTAGTCATTAGTCATTAGTCATTAGTCAGTTGGCAGTTGTCATTAGTTAACAGTCAACAGTTAACAGTCAACAGTCAACAGCTAACAGTCAACAGTCAACAGTCAACAGTCAACAGTCAACAGTCAACTAATGAAATATAACGTAATTTACGACGGCAATTGCAATCTCTGCGTTACCTTGGTGCAGTTACTAGAAAATTTAGATAAAGGCCAGAATTTTGAGTATATTTCCATGCAAGATTTAGAGCAATTAAATCGCTTTGGAATTACGTCTCAAGACTGCGAAATGGGGATGATTTTGATAGATAGCAACACCCCGGAACGGCGCTGGCAAGGTAGCGATGCGGCGGAGGAAATCGGGCGGATAATGCCTGCTGGTGAGGTGTTTGTGGCTGCTTACCGGGCAATGCCGGGGATGAAGTGGATGGGCGATCGCGTGTACGAACAAGTCCGCGATAACCGCTATACTTTGTTTGGCAAGCGATCGACTACTTACAAATCTGTTTATCCGGTTGGCTGTAGGTCGATCGACAATTGCGATAATAGCAAAGACTAAAGTCCTTACTACAAACAGGAGAGCCGTGAAAACTGAAGTCCTCAAAAAGATTGATTAAACAAATCGAATATCTGCTGGCAAAAGTCTTTGAGTTTTTGCGCCGACTCCACCGCAGGTTCGGTTAGACCGAGAAAATTCCAATTTTCCACAGTAGAAAAGTGCCACTGCTGACCGCTATGATCGTAACCGGCGGCCTCAACCCCGATCGCCCGCCGATATCCTTCCACCGGATCTTGGTAAAATCGGATTTGAATCAAAATACTGCGGCTTTGTAGCAAGCGACTTCTACCGGGAAAATGGAAGCCAATGTCGATCGAATCTGGATCTACAAGTTCTCTGGTATCCTCGTCATTCATCCAAGGTTTCAAATCGACTTTTGCATCCGGGAATTCGGACTTGAATAAATTAACAACCGCAGCAATTTTGCTGGCAACTTCTATATTTTTGGCTTGTTCGGCAGCGTTCACTCGAAAAACTCCTATCAAATATAGTTATTACATTTAGCTAATAATGTAACTGCATACTGCCGAATGTAGACTGTGAACAGCGGACTTTTTCAGAAATAATTAGGCATTGACAAATTTTCATATATGTGTTGTGCCGTTTTTAGCCGAGTCTCGATCCCCCTAAATCCCCCTTAAAAAGGGGAGTAGGGGTTGACTTTGAGGATACTCTTGTCCCCCCCTTATTAAGGGGGGTTAGGGAGGATCTCCGGGTTTTAAAACACGCCATAGTTCCATAATCTTAATTCAGGGGAAGGGCGATCGCAAATTCCGAACCTTCTCCCAGCACTGATTCACAAGTTAGTTTACCGCCATGGGTTTCTTCCACAATTTGGCGGCTGATAGACAACCCCAAACCCGTACCTTTCCCTACTCCTTTGGTAGTAAATAGATGGTCAAATATTTTCGACTTGAGCTCCGATGACATCCCTTGACCGTTATCTTTGATTGTAATCACCACGCTGTTGTTATCCTCCGAGAGTTGAGTGATAATGGCGATCGTATTCGGTAAAGCTTCAATTTCAGCATAAGTACGACCCTGATTGAATTCGTCAAAACACTCGATCGCATTTGCCAGCAAATTCATAAATACCTGATTCAGTTGCCCAAAATAACATTTAACTGGCGGGATATCTCCGTATTCTTTGATAACTTTAATCGCGGGGCGAGTATCTTTAGCTTTCAGACGATACTGTAAAATCATCAAAGTGCTGTCGATGCCCTCATGAATATTTGCTGATACTTTATTCGCACTGTCAGCGCGGGAAAAAGTCCGCAAAGACTTGCTAATATTGCGGATGCGTTCTGTACCTGATTTCATAGATAAAAGCATTTTCGGCAAATCTTCGATCAAATATTCTAAATCAATCTCCGATGCTTTATCTTCTAACTCATTTCCTGGATTAGGAAATTTTTCTTGGTAAAGTTGTAAGCAATCAATCAAATCTAAGCTCGCCTCAGCAGCAGCATCAAGATTGCCCGCAATAAAACCAAGCGGATTGTTAATTTCGTGAGCAACCCCTGCAATCAAGTTGCCGAGAGCCGACATTTTTTCGCTTTGAATGAGTTGCAGTTGCGCCTGTTGCAATTCATTGAAAGATTTTTCTAACTGTTGAGATTTTTCTTTCTCGCGCGCGTACAAACCAGCATTCTCTACAGCAATAGCAACTTGAGAAATTAACACTTTGAATACTTCTACTCTCTCTGCTGTAAAAGCTCCTACCGTCAAAGCATTTTCTAGATAAATTATTCCGCGCCGCTGAGATTGATAAATAATCGGCAAACAGAGAATTGATTTGGGTTGATATTTCTGAATGTAGGTATCTACATTAAAAGGTTCGGCGACAGTCGCATTGTCTAAAACCAGATGCTTTTGACTGCTGTGTACATAATTAATCACAGACAGGGGAATATCTTGACAATTTTCTACGGGAATAGACTGTAAAATTGTCACTTTATCCTCCGCAAAATTCCCAGTAGCTTCTATGCAGAGAATATCGTTTTTCAGCAGCAGCAGCACTACTTTTTGAGCCGCCGCATTTTCTAAAATAATTTTGATTAATTTTGTCAACAATTTTTCTAGAACAATTTCACCGTTAATGGCTTGCGCCGACTTAATAAAAGTAGCTAAGTCTAAGAAATCGCCTAAACTACTACTGGTAGTATTTCCGGTGGCAGTGCGGGTGACATCGAGGGTTGGGGTTTGAATTGTGCGCGTCTGTGCTGCTAAGAAAGGATGTGTTGATTCTAAGTGTTTAACTTTAGCTATGGCTCCCCAATGGATATATCCATAATAAGCTTTAGTCAGATATGCTTGCGAAACTATCTCTTTACCCAAAGCTTGATAAAATTCTCCTGCTAATTCATAGGCTAATGCTTCCTCTTGAATGTAACCGTTTTTGGCTGCTCCATCAATTGCGCGATCGTACAAATCCATTGCTTCAGTATTTTGCCCTAAAACTCGCGCTGTTTCCGCTGCTACCAAGTCGTATTTGTGTTGATAATTCATCGGAGCATCAACTGCCCATTTTTTCATCTTTTTTTGGTTTTGCAGCACTTTTTCCCAATATTGCTTTTGTTCCCCTTTGCCCGTTGCTGGATACAAAGCTATGATACTGAGAGAGGAGTAAAAATTATTCCGAGCAACCACATCAAATCCGGCTACAGACTCCTCGTGTTTCTCAAATAACATTGAATTATCTAATGCTTGCGCGTAGTTTCTGAAGATAAAATTAAGCTGAGTTTTGGCTTGATAAACCAAACCCACTAAAAAAAAGTTTTTACATTCTATTAAAATGGGGAGCATTTTAACTTCATTAAATTTCTCACCGACTAAATGACAGGGTTCGACAGCTTGACCGCGCAAATTGAGGGCTGTCTGCCTGGCTATACTGATATACTGTACAGCCATTTCAAGTTGAGATTGCTGCATTAGTTTCATATATTTACCAGTCTCCTGCTCCACCAAATCTAGAGGCTCTCCTATCGACAGTTTGTTTAAGCAATATGCACCTATAGCATAACCAGCAAATTCCAAATTTCCCGTTTCCATCCCATTTTTAAAACCTTCTTTGAGATCGGCTAATCCTGATTTGAGATCGGCTTTCCAGTGGTGAATAAAAGAACCAAATGTTGCATAAACTCTACTTTTGATTGAACGGGAGGGAAATTTGTCTAACATCCTAATTGCCAGTTGACCGAATTGGTATGCGGAACTACTGTCCCCTAGCTTGCACATAACTACGCCATAATAAACGTAGGCAATACTTGCATAAGGCGAATTACCGTATTTAATACACAGCTTGACCATCCTAAATGCCAGCAGCGGTATCAGTGGGGGTTGTGCCTGAATAGCACTGCTAAGAATCCCTGATAAAATCCGCATGGCTGCTTGTTTTTCGGGATCAATCATTTCTGGCAAGTTAGCTAAATCCTCAATTCGTTTCAATCCCAAGCTCAGTTTGGTATTACTCAGTCCCGCCATAATATTCAGCGCGTGGGGATGTTGAGGAAAAGAAATGCCTAACAGTTTCAGGACTTCCAGTCCTGTATTGAGTGCTTCTACCACTCTATTTTGAGCGTTATAAGACTGGATTTGAAGTTCATAAACATTCACTTTTTCCAGTAAGGTTTTAGCTTTTTGCAGTACAATATCAACCAGCTTTTTTGAATCTTCATAGTTGATGTTTAAGTATTCAGATTCGGCTCTTGACTCGTAGATTTCTAACGTTAAGTCATAGTGGCTTTGCCAAGAATCCGCAGGCAATAATTCCATAGCAACCCGCAAATACCTAACAGCAGCTTCATACGCAGCAGCCGCTTTAGCCTTGCGTCCAGCAGTTAAGTTTAATTGTGCTAACTGAGTTTTTTCTGACTGTTGGCTAATCGTGTCAATTCCGACATTCAATTGATTGACGATATCAAAGATGTTTTCTTCTAGCTTGTCTAGTGGAGTATTCTGTAAAAGTAATTGACCGATTTTTAAATGGGTGGATTGCTTTTGGTCGTCGGGAATTAGCGAATATGCCGCTTGCTGAACGCGATCGTGCAAAAATCTGTAACTAACCCGCGAAGTGTCTAACTTGAGATTGATTGATTCGGCTCTATCGAAAACTAAAGGAATGCGATAAGCATCGCTCAAGGGCAGAATTAACCCGGCTTGCAAAGCTGAATAAAGTTCAGTAGCTGTAGTATTAGCTGACTTTTCGCTAACAAGTGACAGCACATCTAAAGCAAATTTATCTCCCACGCAAGCTGCTAGCTTCAACACTTCTTGCGTGGCTGTGGGCAGCTTTTCAATGCGAGAAGCTACCAGTTCCACCACACTTTTATCGGTGATTCCAATGGCTTGGATTTCATCGATACTCCAATACCAGCCACCTTGACTTCCCTCATTTATAATGTGATTAAATTCAAATTTCAAAAGAGAGTCTTGATAAAGTGCTTGGAGTAATTGGGTCAAGAAAAAAGGATTGCCGCCCGTTTTATTCCAGATTAACTCGGCTAGATTTGTTACTTTTTCTTTGGAAGTGTTAAGTGTTTCAGTGACTAATTCCGTCACATTTGCTAAATCTAGCGGTTGCAACACGATATTGTTGACTATTGTACCAGTTTTTTCAATTTCTTCTACAGTCTGAATTAAGGGGTGGGTCGGACTAACTTCATTGTCTCGATAGGCACCGATTAGCAACAAATATTCTTGGTCAGGGTCAGTTATCAGTATTTGCATCAACTTTAATGTTGCTGAATCGGCCCACTGCAAATCATCTAAAAAGATAACTAGGGGGTGTTCTTTTTGGGCGAAAACACGAATAAATTCTTTGAATACCCGATTGAATCGATTTTGGGATTCTACAGGGGCGAGTTCTGGGACTTCTGGCTGCTTGCCGATGATTAATTCAACTTTTGGAATTACGTCGGCAATTACTTGGCCGTCTGTTCCCACTGCTGTTAAAATTTTAGTGCGCCATATTTCTAAGGAAACAGCACTTTCTGTTAGCAATTGTCGCAGCAAGGAGTTAAATGCTTGGATTAATGAGGCATAAGGAATGTTGCGTTTTAGTTGGTCAAATTTGCCGCTGATGAAGTAACCTTTTGACCGGGTAATGGGTTTGCTAACTTCGTTGACTACGGCTGATTTACCGATGCCTGAGTAGCCTGATACTAGCATTAGTTCGCTTTGGCAATGGGCGAATTTTTCTGTATTTTGGTTTGGTGGAAAAGATGCGACTGAAAGGGTTTCTGCATTGGGGCGGGCGGGTTTTTCTGTATTTAGGTTGGGTTGCAAAGATTTGGGTGAACCCGCCCCTACACGTTCAAATGCTGCTAATAGTTCGTTGACTTGTTGTTCTCTACCATACAATTTTTGGGGGATTAACAATTGGCTGAGAATATCTAAGCGTCCGGGGATGAAGTCGGCAATTTGTCCGGTGGTTTCTAACTGATCCAAAGAAATTTCTAAGTCGGCTAACAATCCGGCAGCACTTTGATATCTATCTTCGGCATTCTTGGCCATTAATTTCATCACTATCTCTGAGATGGCGACAGGTATTACTGAATTGGTTTGATGGGGATATATTGCTTGAACTGCAATGTGGCTATAAACTACTTCTAAGGGGTCGTTGCTGCAGAAAGGCAATTTTCCTGCCAGCATTTCATATAATGTGATACCAAGGGAATAAAAGTCTGTGCGGTAGTCGAGGGTGCGGTTCATTCTCCCGGTTTGTTCGGGTGACATATAGGCTAATGTGCCTTCGACTGAGTTGGGATTGTTAAATTGCGGATTTTCTTTGTTGAGTTTTGTAGCAATGCCGAAGTCGGTGATTTTTACTTGTTTTGTTTGCGAGTTAATTATGATGTTGCTGGGTTTGATGTCTTTGTGAATAATGTGATGAAAATGCAGGTATTGTAAGGCTTTGACTATTTGGATGGCGATGTGTAACTTGGCTTCCAGGCTCAAGGTTTCTCTTTCCAGCAGTTTTGCGAGGGATTCGCCGCCAAAGTCTTCTAAAACGATGCCTAATCGGTGGTCGAATGTTTCGATACTTATGGCTTTGACGATTTGTTCGCTGTCTAAATTTTGGCGGATTTGATATTCGTGTTTGAGCCTGGTAATGGCTTCGAGGGTGGGATATTCGGCTTTGAGGACTTTCAGAATTTCTGGTGCCGCTTTTCTCGGTGTTTGTCCGCGATAGATGATTGTTTCGACGCCTTCGTGCAGAGTAGAATTTATTTGGTATTCTGATAAGTTTAACATAACTTAACTTATAAATTACAGGAGCTAATTATTATTAGGTTAACACTACTTAATCTAAATTAAGTGTGATTTTGATCGTGTATTTGGCGATTTCCAATCACACGGAATATAAACTAAGTGAAAATGTGGGCTTGATCATTTGTGTCAACCAACATTTAAAATGTAATATTGGTCTTGTGTGTGAGTCCCGAATGCTTTGGCTGCAAAGTTTTTCAGGGGGATGGGAGCGATCGCACTGGGCCTAAAACAGCCGGAGATGGGAGCGATCGCACTGGGTCTCAAATAGGCAATTGAACAGGTTCTCAATCGCTGACTACTGTAACTTCACAGATAGTAGAAATAGATTCCGGGTCAGGCAAAATACGCACGCGGGCGAATTTTAAACCGCTAACTCCTTGTTGTGATTCTACCATGCCAGTCTGAACTTTTGGCTCTACCCAACCTTCGCGAGACAAGTAGCGCAAGTATTGCTGATATTCTTCCCACTCTTCCTCCGTGGAATAAACAACAGTCAACATTCCCGACTGGGTAATTCGCTCTTGTGCGTCTTTGTCAACGGCTTTTTCGATCCGCTTTTTCACAAGTTCGTAGCGAATGTCGCGAGTGCCTTTGACATCAAACATTTTTTCGGTGTTTTCGTTGTGAAAAATGTCGATCGTGGTATTCTGCACTAAGACTAAATGTGCGAGTTCCATATTGATTTGAGACTCGGCTTGTAGGCGAAAAACTGTGCGGCCACAATCGCAAATAGCTCGCAGTTGTTCGTACCGCAAACTGTGCAGGTGAAACTGGCTAAATTTGGGATCGATCGATTTTCCTACATAAATCATGTGATCGATGCCGTCGGTGCATTCGATGTCGCAGTAGTGGGGGAGAATTTGCTGCATTTTTTCTTGCCAGCGGGCCCAGGTTTCCTGGAGTTTGGTGCTGATTAAGTTCAGCATTTGGTCGTAGCGGTTGCGATCGCTGTAAACGCAGTTATGTTCGTTTTCACAGGCTGCTTGGTAAGCTTCAACGGCTGCCTGAACCTTGGGCCCGCACTGCACAAAATAGTCAAAATATACTTCTAAATGCTCGTTTAAATACTCGGCGGCTCGCACCTCCATATCGACTGTTACTTTTTGTTTTAAATGCTGGATGTAGTCGAGCAAGTCGAGCCGCAGTTGCTCGCCGAGGTGGGTAATTTGTGTTTCGCAAACGGCATCAGCTATGACTAAACCTAAGCGGAATTGTTCGAGCAAATCAGTTTGAATGGCTCGGTTTCTTTCGTCGCTAGAACCGCGAATGTCCGAAATTCCGTACAGCGGATGAACATCAGCAAATACGATTGTTTCAGCAGGTAGTCCCCAACTTCGCCTTTCTGCTTCTTGGGCGAACCGCCATTCGACTGCGGGGTGGATGTTGTGAATGTGGGTAAACCGTTCTTGGATGGCTTGCCGCAGGGCTGCAATGAAGGCGGGAATGAGTTCTTGGGCGTGTTGAGTGTCAATGCCGTTGAAGTGGTTTGGCCGATCGCACAACAGCCCCACAACACCCAAAATCCGCACCCCGCACCCCTCACGGGTGACGGATTTGACTACCAGGGGCACCAGCAGCATCGATCGAGTTCCCATTCTCCGCAAAGTTCGATCGCACTCGGTTTCGCACTCCCTACGCAAGTCTGGCACGTTCCAAACTTGATTTGCTGCTGTGGCCTTCAAAAAGTGAGAAGCTTCTAGGGAGTGCATTGAATAAAGAATCGGCTGCAAATGTTGGCCGTCTTTTGCAACTAATAGCTGTACCTGTTCGCCGTCGGGCCGCAGCAGCAAAGTGCCGTCAGCATTGAAGAGCGATCGCAAACACCGATCGATTTTCTCAAATTTGTCTGGCCGCAGCATCGAATCTTGATCGATCAATAACTGAGTCAGCCGCCGAATTTGCTCCTGCACAGTGACATCAAAACCTTCTAGCAGCAGCAAGCCTTCTACGCGATAATTATCCAACTGCAATCGATCGGCTAAATTTTCCAGTTGATTCGGCTGCATCAGCCAAGCTTCCCGTTCCGCAACAGGCATTAATCTTAAAGAAACATCCGCAAATTCATCTATTTTTGAATCAATTCGAGTAATTTTTAACTGTTCCGAACCCAGCCAAAACTCTATAAATCTGGGTTCTCGCTGTTTGGGGTTTTTTACACTCGCCGTGACAGGTTCGTCTAGGACCCGCAAACCGTCGATGTCAATTTGATAATATTGCTTAAATACCCAGTGCAAAAGATGGCGGCGGTACAATTGTTCTGCAGTTTTGCCGCCCCAATCATCGAACAGTTCCAGCAGAGTGATGTCGGTTTCTGCAAACAAACCGTTGATAGATTGAGTTGCCAAGGACGTTTCCTCCCCACCGGCCAAGCGGCAAAATGCTGCGTTAGCGTACCGCAGGGCAAAAGTTCCCGGTTGCATTACTGCGATTAAAACGCGGCGATCGCCAAGAAATTGAAACAATCGCTGTAAATCTTGTTTCCACGTTTTCAAGGGTTCAATTTCTGAAGATTGACTGGGTACTTTGCCCGCCAAAGCTTCCAGTAGCTGTTCTATACTTGGTTCGCTGGGCAGATTGTTACTGTCTTGCTTTGTTGGGACGATATCTGTCGCTGGCAGTGATTTTACGGAGTTGTTGTTTTGATGGGAAGACGATTTAGGAGTAGACATGAGTAAAACACCTGAAAGCAGTGGATTTTGCCAAAAAATGTCAGCGATCGGCGATTATGACTTTGTAAAGAGCTTATATCCTGTTTGTAAAGTTTGTGTATGGGTATCGGAAACTGGGTTTTTTCTCGGAGGATGGGCCCAGGGACTTTTACTTTTATTCACAAACAACCTCTCAGTCTCGACGTTATAGGTGATATTAACGTGTTTACTGCCTGGGGGGTAACACCCATTATAAGCGGTAGACTGTAGCGGATAGTGTCAGCAACTAATGCTATTTGACTCAAAGGCGAGATCTATAGCAGGTTTGGGTTGAATGAAGCACAGCCCTGGTAATTGGTAATTGGGAATTGGGAATTGGTAACTTATACGATCGCCTAGCCGAAGTATTGGTAATTCTAATTGACTCTAGACCAGCCGGTTGCTTGTCATTAATTGAGGAAATAAAAGTTGCAGCCAAAATTCCAACATACTTGCTATTGGGCAAGGAAATAATTAAAATGTATAATACAGCTAACAGGATTTTTGAAAGGACATACTTATGGCTTTAACGGTTAACAATCTCATTGCCGATGTGACGGGATTTCCTGTATTTGCTGGGGGCGGGCCACGTCTTTTGGGATTCGCTACACCCGATGAGATTAACGTAGGGAATGGAAATTTGTCGTCTTTTCCCTGGGGAGTTTGGGGACTCGACGGCAACGATACTATAGGAGGTTCGTCGGATTCCAACGAACGGCTGTTAGGAAATAACGGCAATGATATTATCGGTGGTGGCGGCGGAAATGACATAATTTACGGCGGTAAAGAAGACGATCTCCTGGATGGAAATGATGGCAACGACGTAGTTAGGGGCGACGCCGGAAATGACCTTATCTTTGGAGGGTTCGGGAACGATATCATGCGGGGAGGGCAAGGAGACGACGATTTAGACGGCAATGAGGGCAACGATTTCTTAGCGGGCGATCGGGGAGTTGACGTGCTCACGGGAGGCTCCGGTGCTGACATATTTGTGCTCAGAAGCAACGATGAAGCATTTGGTATAAATGGAGCAGATGTCGTTACCGATTTTAACTTTGACGAGGGCGATCGTATCGGTTTGACGGACGGTTTAACAGAGTTAGACCTTTTCTTTGAAGATGACAATTTGATTGCTTACGATAACGACGGAATTATCAACGACATGGTAATTGAAAACATAATTACCGGACAAGTTGTGGGGATAGTTTTAAACACGGACAACTTTGAACTTATCGGTGCATTTGAACAAGCAAGTCCGTTTGCTTTGGCAGTTAACGGTTCTCAATTCCAGTTTTTGGCTTAGTTATTTGTAGGGAATTAGACGGGCTATAGAGTTAGTTCCGGGTACGAGACACGGCAGTTTTGCGTAGGACACGGTACTGCCGTGTCCCTACAGATAGCGGGCAATCTATCTATAGGCAACCGTACTTTGCAGAATTCTTAAAATGGATATTGCCGAAGTTTTAACACTGGCAGATGAGCTAGGTATACTGGAGGTCGATCGAATACCGAGCGAGTTCCAAACGATATCATAAATGATAATGAAGAATAATAAAAATTATAAAAGTAGCGAGAAGTTAGGTAAATCACAGCCTAAATCTCTTATACTAATGGGTTATTTTTTAGCAGTAGTTGCTACTTTAATATGGGCGGGTAACTTCATTGTTGCCAGAGCTTTTAATCAAGATATTCTACCCGTAGGACTAGCCTTTTGGCGATGGACGATCGCTGTTGTAACTCTGACACCATTCGCTATCAAAACCACAATCGCAGACTGGAAATTGGTACAAAAACATCTGCCATACTTGGCTGTATCGGGGTTTTTAGGCGTGACTGCTTTTAACACATTAATCTATATTGCAGGTCACACAACACAGGCCACAAACTTGTCATTAATCGCTGCTTCTTCCCCTATTTTTATCGTACTAATGTCTAGAATTTTTTATGGAGAAATTATATTTCTGACGCGGTTCGCGGGAATTGCGATCACAGTCAGCGGCGTTATACTTTTGCTCGCAGGAGATTCTTTAGAAAAATTACTCAATATTTCTTTCGCCATTGGCGATATTTATATGCTATTGGCGGCCATAATCTTCGCTGGCTACACCATGTTAGTCAAACGCAAGCCATCGGCCATGCACATCACAACCTTTAGCTTATGTACTTTTAGTTTAGGGCTATTATTCTTAGTACCCTTATATGCCCTTGAATGTTGGATTTATCATCCTGTTGTCTTTAATCCAGCCATCGTGAGGGCATTGCTCTACGTTGGAGTGCTTTCTTCAGTAGTGGCCTATCTCGCATGGAATCAGGCGATCGCCCTAATTGGCCCTTCCCGCACAGCTTTAATTTACTACATGATTCCAGTCTTTAGCGGTCTTGCTGCGTGGCTTATTCTCAATGAACCGATCGCCTTAGTTCATCTCTTTAGTACGTTGTTAATCATTGCAGGCATTATTATCACTAATAGACAGTAAGTATATAACAAAAGATCCCAACTCATAGCGCGTTAATCCGTGTTCATCAGCGGTTAAAAAATAAAAACATCCAACTTTTCCCAAAACTTGCATCCAAACAGCCCCATTTAGCCTTAAAATTAAAAAGACTGACTAGCCAACAATGCCCTATGTTTGAAGCCCTTGCCGATCGACTCGAATCCACCTGGAAAAAACTGCGCGGACAGAATAAAATCTCCGAGTCCAACATTCAAGACGCCCTCAAAGAAGTCCGCCGCGCCCTCCTGGAAGCCGATGTCAACCTCCAAGTCGTCAAAAACTTCATCTCAGAGGTAGCGGCAAAAGCACAAGGCGCAGAAGTCGTTTCAGGCGTCCGTCCCGATCAACAATTCATTAAAATCGTCCACGACGAACTCGTGCGCGTCATGGGGGAAACCAACGTACCTCTCGCCACCGCAGACTCCGGGCCCACAGTGATCCTGATGGCAGGTTTGCAAGGAACCGGGAAAACCACAGCTACCGCCAAACTAGCACTCCACCTCCGCAAACAAAATCGTACCGCACTGCTAGTCGCAACCGACATTTATCGACCAGCCGCGATCGACCAATTGCTGACCCTCGGCAAACAAATTGACGTACCAGTATTTGAATTAGGCAAAGACATTGACCCCGTAGAAATTGCCCGCCAAGGCATCGAACACGGCAAACAAATCGGCATTGATACCATCATCGTCGATACAGCAGGCCGCCTGCAAATCGACCAAGATATGATGGCAGAATTGGGCCGCATCAAACAAACAGTACAACCCCACGAAACGCTGTTAGTTGTTGATGCCATGACCGGCCAAGAAGCAGCCAATTTAACCCGCACCTTTCACGAACAAATCGGCATTACCGGCGCAATCTTAACCAAATTAGACGGTGACAGCCGCGGCGGTGCAGCCTTATCCGTGCGGCAAATATCCGGCGCGCCGATTAAATTTGTCGGCGTCGGCGAAAAAGTGGAAGCATTGCAACCATTTTATCCCGATCGCATGGCATCGAGAATTCTCGGCATGGGCGATGTCTTGACGCTAGTAGAAAGAGCGCAAGAAGAATTTGACATCGCCGATGCCGAAAAAATGCAAGAGAAAATGCTCACGGCAAAGTTTGACTTTACCGACTTTCTCAAACAAACCAGACTGTTAAAAAATATGGGTTCCCTCGGCGGCATCATGAAAATGATTCCGGGGATGAACAAACTCTCAGACGAACAAATGCGGCAGGGAGAAGTGCAGCTAAAACGCACCGAAGCCATGATTAATTCGATGACAGTTGAAGAACGCCGCAATCCCGAACTTTTAGCAAGTTCTCCATCCCGCCGCCGCCGCATCGGCAAAGGCGCAGGCTACGCTGAAAACGACGTAACTAAACTGGTTAGCGATTTTCAGAAAATGCGTACTATGATGCAGCAAATGAGTCAAGGCAACTTTACAGGAATGGGAGGATTACCCGGAATGCCTGGAATGCCAGGAATGGGCGGCCCCGGAATGCAGCCCGGTTCCCGTGGCTATATGGGTGCCCAGCAGAAGAAGAAAAAGAAAAAAGATAAGCCTAAAAAAGGTTTCGGACAGTTGTAGAAAGCGTCAAACATATTGCACGATTGTCAAAAAATTGTAGGGGCGGGTTCACCGATCATAATTGCCTAAAACACACAATCTCCTAAACCCGCCCCACCCCGTGCGAGAGTCTTTTAACTTTTTTTTGTTGCCGAGTTCAATCTAAAAAAAACTGGAATTGAATATGGTACAAATATTTACTGAACCAGAAACCATATCTATAGAATTGCCAAACGCGATCGGGATTGTTGTCAGTAGCGAGCAATTCGAGGCCCTAGCATTGGCAAATCCCGACTTGAGATTAGAGAGAACCGCCGCAGGAGAATTAATAGTGAATCCACCCACAGGAGGAGAATCAGGCAGCCGCAATCTCAGCATCAGCGGGCAAGTTGATCGCTGGTGCGAAGCACACGAGGATTTAGGAGAAGGTTTTGACTCTTCTACTGGATTCATCCTCCCCAATGGTGCTCGCCGTTCTCCCGACGCTTCCTGGGTGAGTCGAACTCGCTGGGAGGCACTAACTCCAAAACAGCGCCAAGGCTTCGTTCCCCTGTGTCCAGACTTTGTAGTAGAATTGCGCTCGGCATCTGATAGTCTCTCCACCCTTCAAACTAAGATGCGGGAATACATCGACAACGGCGCAAGATTGGGCTGGTTGATTGACCCGCAAAACCGGCAGGTAGAGATTTATCGACAACAAGTAGAAGTAGAAATATTAATCAATCCTGCCGAGTTATCCGGGGAAGACGTATTGCCAGGATTTGTGTTGAATTTAAGGCGAGTGTGGCGTTAGAGAGTTTTTGATACCAAATTCGCAATCCCCGATTCCGCACCCCCCAAGGGGCAGCATCCACTGCAAGAGTGCGACTCAAAGTCGATCGTCCGAGACAATAGTGAATCAAAATATCGGAAATTCTGTGTTACTGAGCATAAACCCGCTAGGAATTCCTAAAAATTAACGTTCCGGCATGACGTAAATTTTATAAATTCATAAAATACCAAAAATCCCACCCAAACTAACTATTAATTCCCAGCAGAATTGAGTTCGCATGATGATGAGAGTAGGCTTTTGAGCCTATCCCACAAGAGTTTCCTAAAATTTATTGAGCCAAACTAGATGTCAGGCCAGCTTGCTAGCCCTACTTTTAAGCCTAATAGTTCGGTTGCCTTTTCGCTGTCTACAGGCCTAGAAAATAAATATCCTTGCCCCAACTCACACCCCAACTCTCGCAGTTTCTGTAGCTGTGTTGGCGTTTCTATGCCTTCTGCCACAATATCCATATCTCGGCTGCGAGCCAGCGTCACAATTGTCTGGATAATTTCTACGCCGCTGTTGTCTAACCCTATGCGGCTCACAAAAGAGCGGTCAATCTTTAAGGTATCAATGGGAAACTCGTGTAAGCGGCTTAAAGAAGAATAGCCCGTGCCAAAGTCATCGATACACAACAGAATGCCTAGAGCTTTTAGCTGCTTCAACATCTTTTCTTCCCTGGATACTGTTTCTAAAATGCAACTTTCAGTAATCTCTAATTTTAAACAGTAACTTGGAAAGCCAGTCTGCTGCAAAATCTCCTCAATTCGATTGACTAGGTTTACTTGCTTGAGCTGCACGGGGGAAAGATTGACATTAATCGCCAAGGGAGGTGTTTGGGGAAACTGTTGCTGCCAAATACTGATCTGGTGACAAGCTTCCTGCAAAACCCACCACCCCAGTTCATTGATCAAACCAGTTTCTTCAGCCACAGGGATAAACTCAGCAGGCGGGTACATTCTGCCAGATGGGTGATACCAGCGCACCAAAGCTTCAAAGCCACTCAGTTGCCCGGTAGAAAGGGAGACAATTGGCTGGTAGTGAACGCAAAATTCTTGTAGCGCGATCGCCCTTCTCAAGTCGTTCTCCAACTGCAAGCGCGTCATCGCCACAGTTTGCATAGCTGGATCGAAAATTTCGTAACGCCCTCTACCTTGAGCTTTAGCATAATACATAGCAATATCCGCATCTCTGAGTACGTCTTCTGGGCGCTCATAACCCATTGTGCTAACGATAATTCCAATGCTGATCTCGGTAAATACTTCATAATCATTCAAATTAAACGGCTGCCTTAATTGATTTTGGATGCGTTCAGCCACCCTGTTTGGTTCATCAATATCTTGAATATCTTCCAGCAAGATCACAAATTCATCTCCTCCAAACCTCGCAACTGCATCTGTATGGCGTAAACAAACTTGCAGTTGACGAGCAATGCTTTTTAGTAATTGATCCCCAACCAAATGTCCGAGGCTATCATTCACTACTTTAAAACGATCTAGATCAATAAATAGCACCGCATATAGATAATCTTCACGTTTGTACGACAAGTCGATCGCCTGTTGCAGCCGATTCATAAACCAAGCGCGGTTAGGCAACTCCGTTAGCGCGTCGTGAAAAGCATCATGTCCTAATTTTTCTTCTCTTTCCAGCAACTGAACTTGAGCCTGTTCAAGCTCGTTGCAGGCTTGTCTAAGTTCAGCCGTTTGAGAAGCCACCCGTTCCTCTAACTCAGAAGTGAGTTTCTGCAAGGCCGCTTCCGCCTCTTTTCGCGCTTCAATTTCCTCTTTGAGAAGCACATTTTGCTCTTCCAGCGTCTTGGTCAAATTTCGCAGTCTCAGGTGTATTTGCACGCGGGCTAGGACCTCTTCTTGCTGAAAGGGTTTGGTAATATAATCTACTGCCCCCAGTGACAGACCTTTCACCTTATCCACGCGATCCGTAAGAGCTGTCATAAAAATCACAGGGATATCTTTCGTGGCCACCGATGCTTTTAAGCGGTAGCAGGTTTCAAACCCATCTATCCCCGGCATCATCACATCTAACAATATGATATCTGGCAAAACTTGTTGTAGCTTATCAATAGCACTTTCCCCATCCTTAGCTACTAAAACCTTGAAGCCTGACTCCTTCAAAAAATCGAACAGAAGTTTTAGGTTATTCGGGTTATCGTCAACAATTAAAATTACATTGTCTTTTTTGTTAACCATTTTATTAGCCCAAATGTTTTTTTACAAAAGCTAGTAGTTCTTTTTCTTCAAAATTTTTGGCAAATTGCAAGATTTTATTAGCAAATGGTATATAGTTGCCGTCTATCTGCTTGAGTCTATTGGCTTCCTGCTCAACCACTTCAATATCGCCGATCCGAGCTGCATTAAACAGCGCTACCAGCTCTGCTGATGGCGGTATCACAAGCTCATCACTCTGAACGTTTAATAAATCAGTGAAACCTTCCTGCTGTTGGTTCGCCAAATCCGCAGGTTGCTCGTAAATCCATTCTATTTGTAAGTAATTTTTTAATACTTCTAGCAATTCTTCTACTTGGATAGGCTTTGACAGGAACTCGTTACAACCTGCTTCTTGGCTATTTTGCCGATCGAATTCAAACACGCTGGCGCTGGATGCTATCAATATTACATCCTTAAACTCTGATGACTTTCGGAAGCGCCTCGACATTTCAAATCCATCCATTACTGGCATCACTAAGTCTGTGATAATCAGATCAGGTTTAAACTCAGCAGCTTTATCTAAGCCCTCTTTTCCATCACAAGCTTCCATGATTTGAAAACCTAGTGGCTCTAAAAGATTTATAAGAAAACCTCGATTTTCAAATCGATCATCTACTATCATGATCTTATTTTTATTTCCTTTAAATCCCGTTAAATTGATTAAATTATCTCTCGAAGTGTACTCAATATATTCCGATGATTGAGTTAACTCTAAATCAAAGTAAAAAATGCTGCCTTGACCGAGTATACTTTCGACTTTTATTTCGCCTCCCATCAGTTGAACAATTTTCTGTGCGATCGCTAATCCTAACCCAGTGCCTTCTGCCTTCTGCTGGCTATTTCCGACTTGTTCAAACGGTAAAAATATTTTTTCTAACTGTTCTGGTGCCATTCCAATCCCCGTATCTTGGATATGGAAACGAATTTTAGTAAGTTGTGATTGGTCGGAGTCTTCCCCCTCACCTATTACGCCTACCTTAAAAATAACACCACCTTTTTCTGTAAATTTAATAGCATTGCCCAAAAGGTTAATCAAAACTTGGCGCAGTCGTTTTTCATCAGCATTGACAGCGTTAGGAAGTTGATTTAAGACTTGATAATTAAACGTAATTTCTTTTTGTTCAGCTCGGATGTGGCACATTTCCAAAACCCCGATCAAAAAAGAAGAAAAATTAAAATTTGAACTGTAAAGTTCCATTTTACGGGCTTCAATTTTAGAAATGTCTAAAATATCGTTAATCAGCGTGAGTAAGTGCGAACCACACTGGTGAATAATGTGGATAGAATCTTTTTGTTTAGGAGTGGTAGTTTTATCGCGTTCCATAATTTGAGAGTATCCTAGAATTCCGTTCAGGGGTGTGCGGAGTTCATGGCTCATGTTGGCGAGGAATTCGCTCTTGGCATGGTTAGCAGTATCAGCGGCAATTTTTGCCTCTTTTAGCTCACTTGTTCGTTCTTCTACTCGATTTTCTAGATCTGAGTTGGTCTTTTCTAAAGCAGCAAAAGACTCGCGCAATTGCTGTGCCATTTGGTTAAAAGATTGAGCGAGAACTCCCAGTTCATCTATCCCATTTACGTCTACTTTTTGGTCTAATTGACCGCTAGCGATCGCTTTACTCGCTTTACTCAAAATAAAAATAGGATGGGTAATCCAGCGGGAGGCGAGGATTCCTAACAACGTCGCTAGCACTAACGCTAAAATGCAGAGTAGGATAGTGCTGCGGGTATTGGCATTAATCTGTTCCATAAAGTCGGCTTCTGGAACGACTACAACAATCAGCCAATCAAGACCTCGACCATCTTGGAATGGGGATACTTGCACGAATTCCCGCTGACCATCTAGCATGAAGTCTAGTTGCTGGTTGCTGTCAATTTCGGTAAAGTTACCAAAGCGTTCTATTAAATGTTGCGCTGTACCCTTGATCAAAGGTACACTGCTTTCAATCGCTTTTAATCGTTGCGTTTGTGGGCGATTTTGGCTTTTGATAAATGGCTTTTCGGCGGTGGAAGAAGCCACTAGCAAGCCAGAGCGTTCGATGATGAAAGTCTTTCCCGATCTACCAATTTTTAAAGTTTGGAGAAAGTCGCCGATTTTTGAGAGAAATAGATCCGTACTTACAACTCCTCGAAAAGTACCATTCTTATCGTAAACAGGTCGGCTAGCGGAGATTCCTAGGCTAGGTTGAATATAATATTGATAAATTTTATTCCATTGGGGTTTGCCTGCAACTTTTGCAGCTTGATACCAGGGCCGAATGCGGGGATCGTAGTCTGGGTGGGTTTCCTTAAACTGAGTCGGGTTGCCCTCTCCATCTACCTTGACGATCGTATTGAGAAAATTAGTAGATCGATCGGTTATTTCAATAACCACACTGCCATCATCCTTATATCCAGCACCCGCGTATTCTTTTTTTTCCCCTCCAAAACTGATGTAACTAACAGTGGAAAATTGCTTGAGCTGCCAGTAGAAGTAGCTTCTCATAGAACCCATATTGTCTGGATTCCATAATCCAAAGCGGCGAATGGCATCGGCGCTGATGGCATTGACCAAATGGGGCGTTTCCAAGTAAGTGTTTAATTGTTGATTGATGCGGGCGAGTACCTCTGTTCGTAATTGGCTAGTAACGTTGTTGACGGCAGTTTTGCCGTTACGTAGCGAGAGCCAACCTGTCAGCCCCACAGCAGCAAAGATTTGCAGGACGAATGGTACGACTAAGACGAGGCGCAGCGGGATTTTTTGAGGGTTTTTTGCAAGTTCATTCTCACTTGCGCTTAGTGTCATGGCGGAGTCATTTTAGTATTTGGATTGTATCAATAACGACAGTCGCTCACCCTTGGTCTTTTAAAGTCAGCTCTAAGGAAATTCTTGATTCCCTCTATATTGAGTACACCTTGAGTACACCTCCATTTACTTGTAGGTCTTGACCTCAATATGAAGTGATCTAAGCATACAATTATATTCAGGACTTACGCATTATACGGTCTGAAACCCACAGCCATCCTGATCCTCAGACCAACGCTTAAAAAGGGAGAAACCGCTTCAAAAAGGCGGAACCGCTCCCGGCAGCCACTTGAAAGTCCCTTGGTCAAGGCGTTTGGAGGATCTATGCGTAAGTCCTAATAATGTAGAGTGCATAGTGCCTCAATCAACCCTAAACTAAACATTGCCATTAGTTCATGTTGAATCAGATGCGAAGCTGAAAAAGATTTGGCTGCACGGACGATCGCCGGAAACATAGGGGGCTGAGCGAGATAGCGTTGAAATCCGCTGTTTGGCAGTTTCGTTTTTTCTTCCAGGCATAAGTCTAATCTCCCACACCCCATCTAAAAACGACAGCCGCACCCCCCGGAGGCGAGATATGCAATTCAACAGCATTAAACTCTCTCCAACTTAATCAGTCAATTAAGATAGGTTCATCAAGCCTTTCTAAAATTGTTTGTAAATTTGTTGTCATCCCAACCCCTGCTTGCTCAATCTAATCTTAATTAGATTTGCGTTTATGGGTGTTCATCTGCCCGCATCTGCGATCGCAATTATTGCTGTCCCAAAGTTCCCTTGTACTCGTCCGGTACAAATTCCGTAACCACTTGACCACCGCCACCGTCACCTTTGACAATCACAGTTTGATTTTTCAACTCTCCCGCCGCCCTCGGCCCTGTCAAATTAAACACCGGATTTAGTTGCTTGTAAACCACATTTCCTTCCGCATCAAAAGTCTGGTTAGTTAAATACCAAGTTACGCGATCGGTATTTAATTGAGCTTGACGTTTTTCCCCGATTCCTACCACATTTCCCGTCAAATAAAAGATTTTTTTCTCTAAATCTCCCCGACCCGTATCCCCAGTCATCGTCACCTTTTCCACGCGGTGAAAAACCTTCACAGGCCCAGGCGACACCACAGATTGCGCCGGAAAATTCCAACTCATCAAACTGCTTTCTATTTGCAGCGGCGGGTCTGATGGCATCAACTGAGCGTTTTTTGTCAGCGTCGCAATCTTGGTTTTTAAGTCTACATCTACTTGGTCGGCAAAACCGCTGTCTGTTACTATTTTATCTTTGTATCTGTCAATTTGAGTCGGTTGGTCGCTGTTTACCTTTTGTTGCTCCACAAACCACACTAAGTGCTCGGTTCGCAATTGCAAAACCGGATCTTTAACATTTGCCACCACCGAACCGAATAACTCCATCCTCTTAGCCCTGCTGAAAACCCGCGCTTCCTTCGCTGAAGCCGTCACCTGTTTGTTCTCTCCCGTCAAATTGTTGCGGACAACTAAAATATCCTCCTTTGGCCGCCACTCCAACTCATTGCCCCGCAATACCACTCCATTTTTCAGGTCAGTAGCGACTATGTTACCTTTGAGAAAAACCTGATTTCCTTCCTGAAATACCTGCCCCGTTTCTCCCTGAATGTCGTAAATTTCTTTGCCGTCCTGAAACAATTTGCCCACGGGTTTCTGAACGTTAACTATCTTTTTGTCTTTGCTGTAAACGGCATTTTGCGAGTTTACTTTCCAGAACGTCTCGCCCTTTTCGTTTGCTTGTTCTAGGGTTACTTTGTTCAAAGTTAAAGTGCTGTTTGATTGTTGAGCAGTTTGGAGATCCTCAGCTAATTTGTTTTTTTGAGTCTCTTGCGGAACCGCACAAGCACCAATCCCCAAAATCAGTGCTGCTAAAAATAACAGCCTCAATTTTGGGGAGTTGAGATTCGGAATTTGGGATTTGAGATTAATCATTGGTAATTGGGAATTGGTAATGGGTAATGGGTAATTAATAATTGGGTATTGAAAAACAATTAATCAAAAATTAAAAATGTGTCATACTTGGTCTAAATTTTTAACTTCTAATTCTCAATGATTCAACCCATTAACCATCACCCATTCCCCGTTACCAATTACCCATTACCAAATCCCTATCTGTCGTCGTGTTCCTCCATCAAGCTCAGACCCGACAAAGGGCGGTAAGCATAATTAGGGCGAGATGTTTTTTGGATGTCGTCCTTAATCATTTCCAAATCGATATAGCGATCGGCTACATTAATCAAACTGTCGCTCGTCATCGATCGCAAACTCACCACCTCAACCCGCACACCGCGATAGCTCACAGCATCCACAGCATAAGCCAAATCGCCATCACCGCTCACCAGAACCGCCGTATCGTAAGATCCCACTAAAGCCATCATATCCACAGCGATTTCTACATCCAAATTCGCCTTCTTAGAACCATCTGGCAACTGTACCAAATCCTTAGAAATCACCCGGTAGCCGTTGCGGCGCATCCACAGCAAAAACCCCTGCTGTTTCTCGTTTGTGCGATCGACACCCGTGTAGAAGAAAGAGCGCAGCAGCCGCGAGCCCGCAGTTAAACGGCACAGCAGCTTAGTGTAATCAATCTCAATTCCTAACTGCAAAGCCGCGTAAAAAAGGTTAGAGCCGTCAATAAAAATTGCTACTCGACCCCGATTTTCTAGCACCTGTTCCGGCGTAAAAAGGTCATTGCTTTCTATTCTATTCAACATGATTGTTATGCCTCAATTTTTATGAAAGATTGGTAAGGAAATAACTGCTAATTCGTAGTCTGTCATAACACCCAGAGCGCTGGCTGCCAACTATGAAGGTACTGTTTACAGCAGTTCGATCCGCTTAAAAACAGGTTGGGGTTCCCCCAGAGTTTGGTTTGCAGGCAAAGCGCCCCAGGCAGCATGAGCTGCAAAATTCGCTAAACTGTTAACTGTAACCCGATCGTTAAAGTCAATTGAAAAACCTAGCTGCTGATAGATAGCATTGCTGATATTCGGAATAATCGGCGATAAAAGGTAAGATGCTAGTCTAACAGATTCCAGAACAGAATATAGCACTTGTTCAACACTTTCGATCTGTCCCTGCTTGTACAAACTCCAAGGCGCTTGCACGTCAATAAACTTGTTCCCGGCTCGAACTAATGCAAGCACGGCTTCGCAAGCCTTGCTAAAAGCCAAGTCTTCGTAAAAACTCGCTACTTGCTCGCCCAAATCCCGGCTCATAGCCTTGAGAAGGTTGTCGCCGTCAATGTTTTCTGCCAACACATTCGGTACGGAGCCACCGCAATATTTGCGAGCCATGTTTAGGGTACGATTAAGCAAATTTCCCAAATCATTTGCTAGCTCAGCATTCAATATATTGATAAACCGAGTTTCGTTAAAATCGCCGTCCTCTCCGAACTCAATTTCTTTGAGGAAATAGTAACGTACTGCATCAGCGCCGTATTTGTTGACCAATTCAACAGGGTTTAAAGTATTACCCTCCGTTTTCCCCATTTTTTTGCCGTCTTTGGTCAAAAACCCATGTGCGAAAACGCGACCCGGCACCAGTAGATTCGCTGACATCAGCATTGCCGGCCAGTAAACTGCGTGGAAGCGAAGAATATCTTTGCCGATCAAGTGCAAGTCAACCGGCCACCATTTAGATAAAGCATTCTCCAACATCGGGTCGCTGTCCGGATCTAGCAAGGCGGTGACGTATCCCAGCAAAGCGTCAAACCAGACGTAGATGCTGTGACTGGGGTCAACTGGCATTGGCAGACCCCATGCTAGATTCACTCTAGAAATCGAAAAGTCTTGCAGTCCAGAGTTGACGAAACTGAGCACTTCGTTGCGTCGGCTTTCCGGCGCGATGAAGTCGGGACGTTCTGCGTACAAGACCAGCAGTTGGTCTTGATACCGCGACAGGCGAAAAAAGTAATTTTCCTCGTCGCGCCACTCAACTTCCTTGCTGGTGTGGACAGAACACCGATTTCCCGGCAACAATTCCCGTTCATCCTTAAATTCTTCACAGGAGACGCAGTACCAGCCTTGTTGCTGGTTCAAGTAGATGTCACCGGAGTTCCAGACGCGCTGGAAAAATTCTTTGACAATGTACTCGTGACGCCGCGAAGTTGTGCGGATGAAGCGATCGTACTGGATGTCGAGTTGCTCCCACAGCGCCTCAAACGCCGGAACCACTGAATCGCAGTGAGCTTGGGGCGATCGTCCCAAACTCTCGGCTGTCCGCTGAATTTTCTGCCCGTGTTCGTCCGTCCCCGTAACCAGCAAAACAGATTTGCCCCGCAGCCTCTCAAATCGGGCTAGGGCATCCGCAGCCATAGTCGTATAAGCGCTGCCAACGTGAGGTAAATCGTTTACATAATACAGAGGCGTTGTTATCGCAAAGGTATTCTTAGTTTTATCAGTCGATTTCATTGAATGCTAAAAGAAAATTCCCTAAATTCCGTTTCGATCTTAACTCAGCGGTTAAATTTTTTATGGAGTAGCAATCAAGCCAAATTCACTGCAAGTTATTTGCAATTGTCTAACCCGGGCTATTCCCAAAAGAAATATTGCTTTCCTATCCACACTAATCTTTTTTAGTTGTTTTTGACGAACTCTCTAAAATGTCTTAATATTTTGACATTCTGCTGCCTTGGGAATCGACGATCCCAGGGTACGCGCCTCATCTATTCATTGGTCGTAGCCGCTATCCCTAGAGCGGGTTTAGCCGCCCACCCGGTTGGCAACAAAACTCGTCAGTTGGGCTGCTAAACCCGCCGTTGGACTAACGCTCCGCGACCACTTTCTGTCAATGCCCGATCGCTCGCCATCGCCATATCTTTCTCTCGATCCCTGGAAGGTCGATCGCCCCTAACTCCTACCACTTTCCGAGCCGCTCATGGACGGAGAAACAGGGTTGTTTACGAAACTTTCTTGTCAAGCGCGAAGCTTTAGTTTCTTACCCCAAAAAGAGTATCAAACCCACATTCCGCACCCTCAACTGTCACTATCGGTTTTTACTTATTTTGATCCAGCAATAAAACTATAAATTATACTATATTACCGTATATTGACGGTTAAATAACTTTTTAAAGGCATAATTTGTTACTTTGGAGATATAGTTTTCTGCGTAATTATGCTTATAATACCCCAGGGTGTGGAATGTAGGATAAAAGCCTAGGTTTTTTGTCACCAAACCCTGTTTTTAAAGGTTGTGAGTACATCCACAGACAATAAAACCCCAAGCCAGTTAAGCTTAGGGCTATCAAATTAGGGTGCATCTAACAAGGGATTATCCGATCGCCCTCGATCGCCATCAGGAAAACTAACTCGATTTCCACCAATAGCTTCTGACAAATAATCAGCAGCAGCTTCCACAACCGCGATCGCATTTTCGTAAACCATCCGCGTCGGCCCCAAAACCCCAACACTACCCACCGGCACTGATCCCCGGCGGTAAGTCGAAGAAATCAGAGTACAGCCACGAATTGGTTCTAAGGAATTTTCCGAACCAATACGCACCGTTACCCGCTTCCCTGGCGTCTCCAACTCCGGCGATTCAAAAATCAAAGGCCAAAGCAGTTCCTGCTCTTGTTCGAGCAATTGCACCAGGGTTTGAACTTGCTGTAACTGCGAAAACTCAGGCAAGCGCAGCGCTTCTGCCAAACCGCCGATCAAAATCCGCGTGTAGGTTGGATTGCTTTGGCGGCTGCTCAAAGCAGTCAGCATGGTTCCCATCCACTCAGCGTACAGCTCAAAGTCCCGGTCTAACTCGCTCCAGTCTACAGCCGAGAGTTCCGAGAGCGATCGTCCCCGCAGCTTGCTGTTCAAAAAATTCGACAAAATCTGCAACTGGCGATCGACGATTTCGACATCAGGCGTGTTACCTTCTGCGTCCCTCGGCAACTGCACCAAAACCGACTGAGTTTCGTAAGCATCCGTCACCACGATCAGCATCACCTTTCCCGGCTCTAGCTGCACCAGTTGCAAGTGGCGCAAGCAAGCCATATTGGTTTGCGGTATGGTGATCATGGCTATGTAACCGCTGATAGTTGCCAGGATTTGAGCAGCGCCACGGAGTGCCGCGTCCATGCGGCCGTCCGACCAATTGAGCTGGTCTAGTACCTGTTCCACCTTGCGGGCCAGCGTATCAGAGGGCTGAATCAACTGGTCTACGTAAATTCGGTAGCCGGAGTCAGAGGGGACTCGTCCTGCCGAAGTGTGGGGCTGATAAAGCAGTCCAGCTTTTTCAAGAGTCCCCATCGCATTGCGAATTGTAGCTGGGCTGACGCTGAGGTTGAATTCATCAGCCAAAGCTTTTGAGCCAACGGGTTCCGCTGTAGCTATGTAGTGGCGAACCGTTGCCCAAAGGATGTGTTGTTGCCGATCGGTGAGGTTAACGCGCACAGATATTTAAGCAGAATTAGTATTCAGACAATTTGCCACTATCGAGTCAGAAGCTCTGTCCTTAAGGGCGATCGGGCAGAGTTATCTATTTAAGATAACAGATTTAGGCGAAGGAAGTTCAGCAACAGATTATGTACGTGATTTTACGGATTGTGTACGTGATTTTACGGATCGATGTTGAGGGAATGAACAGGGAAAAATGTTTTAACTTTTAACTTGTAACTTTCTATTTGGGAAGCTTCGCTTCCCCGAACCGGAGATTTGCCCAATGCCCCATTCCTCGGTTTCGCTTTAGCAAATGCCCTTTAAGTGTGTTCTTTAAGAATATTTTGCAGGTAACTAGCCACTGCATCCGGCTGTTCCACCATTGCCAAATGGCCGCAATCGGGTAGCTGAAGGACATTCTCGCCGCAACCTTGGAACATCCAGTGAAAGCTAGCCAAATGCAGCACGTATTTTGGTTCCATAATTTTGTCTTTAGTACCGGCAATAAAATAAACAGGCTGCTTGAGTTGGGACACAATTTGTGGCAATAGGTGAATCTCCGCTTCTGTGGTGGAGTCCAATAAAGCCCCCAAAGCTGCCTCTGGATGAGCTCCCACGAAATCTATTAAGCGCTGCCGTCCCCAGGATCTGCCGATCGAGCGGGCTACAGAATCGCGGGCAAACACGTAATCTGCTAACGGCAAGCGAGGCAGCCAGCCGGGACGCATTCTCACTAGCTGCTTGCCGACCGATCGAAACCGCTCGAATTCTTCCTTAAGATAGATGCCGCCCCCTGCATTGATGCAGACAACGCCTTTAACGCGATCGGAGAATTTGCTGGCTCCCCAAAGGGCGATCGTACCTCCCAGAGAGTGTCCCACCAGCCAAGCAGAAGATATATCGAGTTTTTCGAGTAAAAGTTCCAAATCGCGAGCGTAAGCTGCGGGAGTGTAGCAGGAATTTAGCGGTTCGGAATGCCCATGATGAACGCCACCGTCGGATTGAGAATCGCCAAACCCCCGCAAATCGTAGGTAAGGCACTGATAGTTTGATGCCAAGCGATCGGTCAAAGGTTGCCAGTAGTGGCGGCTTAACAGCCAGCCGTGGACAAATACCAGAGCCGGGGAAGTTGCAGTCGGAGCCGTCAAATCGTAAGCGTGCCGAACCCCTAGGATGTCGATTGTTGCCATACTTTTATCCTACCCGCTCCATAAGACCGATGTAAACCTATGTATAGCCTTTCTCAGAAAGATGGAGTAAGCCGAAACCCTGTGTTATCAAGCTTTTTCAGTTGAATTGTTTACCTCATCTACCCAAGAAGCGCTATAAGTAAGTCAAAAAGACTCAACTTTATCGATTTACCGCTTACTTCCTGCTGCAAAGCGCGATCGTAAGGATTCAGGTCTTTGATTGTGGAATCAGAGAAGGCATGAAAAAGTTACAAGAATGGGCAGATAGAGCATCACGGAAAAAAGCCATTGCACTTTTACCTTGAAATCTACAAGTCTGAATCACAGATAGCAAATCAGCAGTTTGTTCAAACCGAGACATTGACCGGGAACCACCAGATACCTTACGTTTAGTCACGGCTAATCGCAGAGAACGTTCCGCCAAATTATTGTCAGGGGGAATTTCAGGATGGTCTAAAAAATACCACCATTGGTGCGCTTTATTCTGTAACGACCGCAGTAAAAGTCCAGCGGCATAACCAACCTGACCTTGCCAAGTATTTAACAATTCTGCCAGTCTGACCTTAAACTCCTTCGCCCAAGTGTGATAATCGAGTTCTTCAGCGTGTTCGCGCCATTTTCGATGTTGTCGAAATGCCTCATCAATTAATTCCAAGAACGCAGAGGCGACGACTGTATTGTTACCGTGACTAATTTGAAGAATTTTCTTAAAATGTCGCCGTAGATGGGCTAGACATTTTTGCTGCGCTCCAACCACAATACCGTTATATACGCTAAAATCATCGGAACTCAACACACCAGCAAACTCGTTCCCCAGCATCGTCTCTAATTCGGCTCTACTCCGAGTATCCGCAGCATGAAACAGGCAAAAATCTTGACCCGTAGCTGTCCATAACCATTCTTTGACTCCCTTGACACACCAAGGGGTTTCATCGACATGGACGTTCGCTTGTAACGGTGCCCATTTCCACAAGTCTTCAATGGCAGGCTTGACGGCATCGGCTACCCGCCCATTTGTGGCTTGTAATGTGCCTATACCAATTTCAATGCCACCTAATTCCCGCAGGAATTCTTGTTGCTTTTCATAGGATATATGTCCATAATTACCTAACCATACCAATAATGCTTGTAGGTCGATACTTAAGTCTTGTCCTGGGACTATCCCGGATGCTGGTGAGCCAATCACCATTGCTCCGCATTCATTACACTGACACTTCACCCGTTGATATTCCACTACTTCAATTGGTTTAGCGACCAAACAAGCTACCTGCTGCTTGCTGTAACCAATTATCTCACTTAATTCTTTGCTGCCACAATGCTCACAAAAGTCAGGAGAGCTGATTTGATATCTATCTACTCGCCCAAATCCTTTTCGGGTTTTGCCGATATGTCCTCGCTGTCCTCCTGGTTTGCGCTTGGGTTCGGACTCTGAGGAGGAGGAGTTCTCAGAAGAGGCTTTCTCTGATTTCTGTAGTAGATCGCTGGATGGAGGTTTCGATGATGTCTTACTATTACTCGGCTGTTTCTCTTTGAGCTTTTCGAGTTCTTGTTGTAATTTTTCTATGAGCTTCTGTTGTGTCAGCACAATTTTGATCAGTTCCTCACGGCTTAACTGCTCAACTACTTCCATTTTTAGTGCTGTTAACTCTGGTTTTTCGCTCATCTGATTACATTACCATATTTCTGTACTCCCAACGAGTTTGACCAGTTCTTCATAGCTCCACTGCTCAACTATTTTAATTTTCAGTGCTGCTGACTCTTGTTTTTCCCTCATCTGACTACCAGATTCCTGGACTTTCAACTATTTTTGACCTGAATACTTACGCGCGATCTTAAATTGACGCTCTGCTGTATGAGCGCAATTGCGACATAAATCAACGCGATTTTTTAAGGGCTTTTTGCGCCAATAATTTCCCCATATTTAGCAGAGTTGAGAGTCATAAACCCTGGGTATTTCAGTGTCAAATTAGATTTTTTTGTAGGCTAGTTACAAATTACATTACTACCTCCTACATTCAATGATTGAATAAAGTAAATTGTTACCATTCAACAATTATTGAATCTGTTAATTCTATAGCTAGCGTTAGCTATCCTTAGTTTTGGGCGAGGTGATACGTAATTTTATAAGCGAATTTTTTCGGATATTTGTGACTTTTGCCTGTAGTCCCGCGAGCTTATTTAAGTAAGTAGGCGCTGTAAAACTTAAAAAGCTTGACAACATCGTTTCGGCGTGTCCCATGTTTATGAGAACCGCTATCTACACTCGTTTGTAGGAACAATTTTGCCGAGCTTTTTACCCTATCTCACTGGAAAACTTCTGCAAACTCAGGTCTACTTATAGAAATCTAGTTATTTAGGGAGCATCGGCAGCTTGGCCTAAAATCGCTCGCCTAGCAATCTTTGTCGCACCCCCTCAGCGATTTTCTGCCCCAGATACTCGGGAATTAAACTTTCATTGGGCCCCAACAAGTAGAGAATCAGGCGAGTTCGCCCCCGCCAAACCAGCAAATTAGCATTTACTACCAACAAATCCTCTTGCCAGATGGCATACATAACTTTGTAAAAAAGTCCAGGTTGATTATCTGCTTCAATCAGCAAAGCTGGCAAGTGGAAAACCGGATCGACGTAGAATTCAGTTGCCACATCTTCTAAACCCGCGTCTAAATTAAATTCCACCGCCAACATCTCTTCAACCTCAAAATGCCCTGCTAAGGCCTCTCGAACGGCTCTACAGACGTTTTCTGCTGTTTTATCTGCCAGTACCTTGCCACCGCGAGATACGACCAATTTGATAAATACCAGCATCGGCGGGTAAATTTGACCGTACAGACTCAGACTGTGAATCGTCAGTCCATAGGCTGCGAGCACTCCAAAAATATCGCTCAATAGAAAAGACTGGTTCCGGTAAGCAAAATGCAGGGCACTTTTGTTACCTTCGGCTCGGATTTCGATGACTGCTTGCCGAGTTTTGTAAAGCTGGTAAGCTAATTTGAGGTTTTGCAACTGGATTTCGCTGCTGACAAATTGCTCATAAAACTGCGGAAACGCTCGGTTAAAGCGCTTGAGAAGTTCTAGTGTAGATGGTTTTAAACCCGAAGCCATAATTGAGGAGAAGGTGCGGGAGATATACTGGTATTGACTCTTCCATGCCTTATGGCAATGGGATTTTCGATTCGACGATTCGACTTAAATTGTGCCCGTCTCCTCACTAAAAGCAAAAGTCAAATCTGTCTGAGAACTTATCACGAGAATGTCACCGTTGCGCCATTCCAGTGGTATTTCCTACCAAGGCTATAAGTTCCGGCGCGATCGGCGGCACTCAAAAGAAGCATTTCCCAAAATGTCTCTGTCCTGGTTCGGCAACAAATTTTACCTTAAAAGCGGGTTGTCCGGGCACTGGCTAGCAGAACAGTTCTACCAGACTTGACAGAATCAAAAAAGCGCAGACTCAATGTTGGACGACAAATCCCTGTTTTCGGCGTAAGATGAGTGTACCGTAAACTGTTCCTCAAGAGGCTACCGGCAATTGATCCTACGCCGATCGGAGTGGGTTTATCTGTCTGGTTCTCTTTCTCGTCGTCCAACTTCTACTACCTTAACCGCGCCTGCATGGGTTTTTGGAAAAACTTATTTAGTAGTTCTGAGTCTGCCTCTGTACCCCAAACAGCGGATTTTGAGGAAGATGTGGCTGTTGGGTTAGGCGATCCGCTTTCCCCAACGTTTCGCAAACCCGCCAGCGGCAACGCTCGCATCTTTTTCAGTTGCGATCGGGACATTGACCTCTACGAACTCGAAGAACTTTGTAATGCAGTGGGTTGGTCCCGCCGTCCCCTGCGTAAAGTCAAAAAAGCTATTCAGCACAGCTTCCTAGTCGTCTCTATGTGGGAGATGCGGGGCAGCCAGCGACGGCTGGTGGGTTTCGCCAGAGCGACTTCAGACCATGCTTTTAATGCCACGCTTTGGGATGTAGTAGTTCATCCCGACTACCAGGGCAAAGGCATGGGCAAGGCGCTGATGAAATACATCATAAAAAAACTCCGCAGTGAAGATATCAGCAACATTACCTTATTTGCTGACCCTCAAGTGGTGGATTTTTACCGCAATTTGGGCTTTATGTCCGATCCAGAGGGGATTAAAGGTATGTTTTGGTATCCAGATTAGCGAGCGAGGTGCCAGTCGGCGTTGATTTGTTGAGGAAATACAATACAATATTGACGCTGCCAACACCGACTGCACCTGTGCGCTGCCCTCAGTTACGCTTGGATGTATCCCGGCATCAGGGCCGTTATGAAGCTGTGCAAGTATTGTCAGTGGATTTGAGCAGCTCACGATAGGAGTCAGGGGCGGGTATCGGTTTTTGGGTGGGGTCAAACCGCACAACCTGAAAAAAACTTCGCCTTCGCTGCATGGAGAGCTAAATATTTAATAAAGCTTGACAAGCAAGCGGTTTTGTGTGTTAATGGTTAGAGGTTAGCTAACTATACCACCGGGATGTAGCGCAGCTTGGTAGCGCGCCTGCTTTGGGAGCAGGATGTCGCAGGTTCAAATCCTGTCATCCCGATCGCACAATGTTAAATAATAGATTGAAGCATAACTGTCTCTGATGTTTACATTTTGTCAAAATGAAAACAAATTGAGGCAGTTTTTGCCGATCGTGTTAACTCGCCAGTCTTTGCGTTAATGTGTTTCAGGATCGCTCCTGATGGAAAAAACATGAAATCATTAGTTCGTTTGGGCGCAATATTGGGAATTGTCGGCTGCACTCTGCTGGGCCCCTCCCCAATTGGCAAGATGTCTGCACTGGCACTGCCGGAGCCGCAAATTTTGGAAAAATTGCGCGAGGTGCCGGTATTTATGATTACCGACGGTCAGAATTCGTTCGTCATCACTTCTGTTCCCAAACAAGGTGAGGGTCAAACTGGTAATGCTTCGTTAGCGAGAATTTTCATCAGCCAGAAAGACGCTCAAGCTTTTGTCGATCAACTGAAAACCAGAAATCCTCAGTTGGCGGCGTCGGCGCGCGTGACGCTGGTGTCGCTGGGGGGAATTTATCGGCTCGCTCAAGAAAATAAAGGCAAGCCGGATCAGGTGGTGTTTGCTTTTGTTCCGGCGGCGCAGCAGGTGCAGTCGGCTAAAACAGTTCTTCAGCAGACTGGGCAACAAGTTAACGAGTTCAACGGTGTACCTCTGTTTTTTGCCACAGGTGGCCCGGAAAATATTCCTTTGACGATTCAGCGAGGCGAGAAAGTGGAGCTTCCCTTGTTTTTTAACAAGGAGGACTTGCAGGAAAGCATCGAGGCTTTTAAGCAGCAGCAGCCGAACGTGACTGCCACAATTAAGATTGAGGTAGTGAATTTGGAGAGGATTTTGGAAGCTTTGCCCACTGAGAATGACCCGTTTTTGACCCAAATGATTTTGATTCCGTCGCGGGAGTCGCTGGAATTTGTGCGATCGCTCCAACCTGCTGGTGGGGGTCAAAATCCACAGGTGGCTCCGGCTCCAGCTCGGCCGGCTCCAGCTCCGGCTCCAGCTCGACCGGCTCGCTAATAGTTAGCCAGCAGTCATCAGTCATTAGTCATCAGTTATCAGTCATTAATTAGTAGGTTGGGTTTCTCGACTCAACCTACTATTTACGAATTAGCAATTAGCAATTAACAATTAGCAATTAGCAATTAGCAATTATTACAAAGCCTTATGTTTGTTTCTGGTTTAGAGCTTTGGGAATGGGCGAATCAAGCTAAAACCGAGGCGATCGCCTCTGACATTCCCCTAGCAGAAATCGACTGGCTACTGAAAGAGCTGGCTGGTTTGGATAGGTTGGCTCTGCGTTTGGAATCGTTTAAAGATTTGCCAAAAATAGAATTAAAGTTGTCTTTATCTGAACTTGCTCAATTGTGGCAGCGGCGCTTACAGGAACGGGTGCCGGTGCAGTATTTAACGGGAGTTGCACATTGGCGGCATTTTTCGCTCAAAGTAACGCCGGCGGTGCTAATTCCGCGTCCTGAAACGGAATTGCTGATCGATTTGGCTGTGGAAGCTGTTAAAAGCTATGGTGTCAATCCAAAATCGCATTGGGTGGATTTGGGGACGGGCAGCGGGGCGATCGCGATCGGCTTGGCTTGTGCGTTGACAAATGCTAGGGTTTATGCAGTAGATTGCAGTTCGGAAGCTTTGGCAGTGGCTCGACTGAATGCTGGGAATTTGGGTTTTGGATCGCGAGTTAATTTTTATCAAGGTTCGTGGTGGGAACCGCTAGAATTTCTCAAAGGTCAAGTCAGCGGCATGGTGTCTAACCCCCCTTACATTCCCAGCAGCACGGTGCTGACTCTGGAACCGGAAGTTTTGAAGCACGAACCTCATCTGGCCTTAGACGGCGGTTTTGACGGGTTAGAGTGCATTCGGCATTTGGTAGAAACGGCTCCCGATTATTTAGAATCTGGGGGAGTTTGGTTGGTGGAAATGATGGCGGGACAGGCTGAGGCGGTAGCTGATATGCTGCAAAGTCACGGGAGTTATGGCAAAGTTCAGATATTTTCGGATTTAGCAGGGATCGATCGGTTTGCTTTAGCCTATCGTCTTTAGGTTTCAAGAATATGCCGCAATTCTACAATCTTAAATCTAAAATTTCATGACACAAGTTTCGATCGATGCCCTAGTTCAAGGGGCAATTTCTGGTAATCATATCGTCAGTTTTCCTACAGATACTGTACCCGCTTTGGCTGCGCGTCCCGATCGCTCGGAGTTGATTTTTGTCGCTAAACGCCGCAGTCAAGACAAACCGCTGATTTTGATGGCAGCATCGGCAAGAGCTTTGTGGCCTTACGTGCAGGGGAGTCCAGCAGAGTTAAAGTTGTGGCAGCAAGTGGCCGAATCCTATTGGCCGGGGGCGTTAACTTTGGTACTGCCGGCTTCGGCAAAAGTCCCGGCGGCTCTCAATCCCATCGATCGGACTACAATCGGAGTACGAGTTCCTAACTTTCCCCTTGCGCTCAAAATTCTAGATCAGACAGGCCCTTTGGCGACTACCAGCGCTAATTTATCCGGTCAGCCGCCTCTGGAGTCGGTGGCAGAAATTGAGGCTGTGTTTCCCGAAGTCTTGACATTAGTGCCTTCTGAATTAGCAACAGCGGCAACAGCTTCGAGTTTGCCTTCCACTGTGGCTAAATGGAGTGGCAGCCATTGGGAAATATTGCGACAAGGCGCGATCGAGTTAGAATGCTAAAAGCTAAACTCCAAGGCAAAGCAATATGGCGCCGATCGGCTGGAGCGAATTTATATATTTAGGTATGGGACTGGGGCTGGGTTTGGGAAGCAGTTTGATTTGGCGCCGCCGGCAAAAAAGCTCGCAACAGCCCGAACCTGCACCCAAAGTGCCACCTCCTCCTCAAGAAATTCACTTAGAGAAGTTTGATGCCCTTTCCGACCAACTTAAGCAAACTCAATTGGCTTATCAGATGGCATCGGAGATGAGCCAATTTAAGGCGGGTTTTTTGGCTCGGACTTCTCACGAGTTGCGATCGCCCCTGAGCACTATGATTGGTACGCTGCAATTAATTCTCTCGGATTTGTGCGACGATCCGGCTGAGGAACGAGAGTTTGTCGAGCAAGCTCACGTCGCGGCACTCAAGCTGGTGAAATTAATAGATGAAATTATCTCTGTTGCTAAAACTGAACACGGCACTGAAACGATGGATATTGAGCCGATTCAGTTAGCTAAGGTTTTGGACGAGGTTGATGATTTAACTTACTTGCAAGCTGCTAATCGCGGCATTCGTTTGGAGATATTGCCGCCAGATCCGGGGATTTATGTATTGGCAGATTTGCCGAGGTTTAGGCAAGTTTTAGTCAATTTGGTAGATACTGCTGTGGCTCAGATGGAGGAGGGGAGTATTTCTGTTTCGGCGCATTCTTCGCCGGAATCTGGATACGTTCACATTTGGGTGGACGATCAGCGTTCAGTGAGCGCTTGGAGCGAGTCTTGGGATTTGCTGAAGCACGATTTGGAGTGTGATGTTACCAAGAGTAGCGATAATTCTCAGGTGTCTTCTGGAATGAGGTTATTGATGAATCAGACTCTTTTAAGTTTGATGAGCGGAAAGTTGGAGGTTCTGGCTGTACCTTCTGAGTCCGAAGAGTGCAATTTTAACCGGACTCAGTGTTCTATTCCTTTGGCAACTTTGTGATGAAGGAAGAAGGAAGAAGGAAGAAGGAAGAAGGAAGAAGGGAGAGAACATTGTAGGGACAGGGCACTGCCGTGTCCTCCATTTATATCGTTGCGATCCTAACGGATTTAATATAACTATCGCTCGATCAATTGTAGGGAAACGGCACTGCTGTGTCCTGATTGCCTGTAATTGTAGGGAAACGGCACTGCTGTGTCCTGATTGTGGGTAATTTATAAGTAGTAAGGTGCGCCCTTACGCACCCTACATATTATAGATTTTGGTGGCAATCTTCTGATTATTTAACAATTAGCAGTTAGCAATTGGCCGTTGCTAATTTCTAATTCTAGATTCTCTTCGAGAAGCTGATTTTCAAGTACCATTGTGGTGCTAGCGTTTGGCTGAAAACCGATGCGCTCGTAGAAGCTTTGTTTGTAAGTTGTCATCAGGTAAACTCGCTCTACTCGGCACATTCGAGGGTGACTCAAGACGGTTTGCACTAATTTGCGCCCGAGTCCTGCACCTTGGTAATCCGGGTGAATGGCGACATCCCAGATGGTAGCTCGATAGATCCCATCTGAGGTGGCTCTGGCAAAGCCGATCGCCCGTGAGCCGTCCCAAACTGTAACAACTGGTTCGCTGTTGGCGATCGCAATTTCCCAATCTTCTATCTTGCGTTCCCTCGCCCAAAAGGCGGCGGCTTTAAATAGTTCTTGGATCTGTGCGATGTCTGCGCGATCGCGACCTATACAAAATTGAATGTGACTGGAATCCCTAGTCGTTGATGTCATGCTCAATCTGCCTTCAAGTTGTATCTAAACTGTGTTACTTTTACTGTCTTAGCGGGTATAGTTAATTTTGCGTGGGAACAATCAAGGATTTAGTTCCCCATTTACAAAACTATTTTTAGTTATACATATTTTTTAACTAATTTCAGTGATTATTAATACTTTTTGGGGTAAATTCTGTAAAAAAATCTTTGAGTCAAAATTCCCAACTTATAACTCATACGATTTTAGATTTTAGATTTCAGATTTTAGATGGGGAATGACTGATTTTTTAGGGGTTTGGAGTTTATCTACAGAGAAACCGGGTTTTTTCTCACGTCTATTTCGTTACAGCCCACCGAAACTGTAAAAACCCGGTTTCGAGGCGTCGTTTATCGGTAAGCGTAAGCGATAGCTAGTCTGTTGCCTAATTGCTTCCTCAAAAATCATCTATCGATAGAGGTATTGACTCCACGAAAACACCCGATGATTGTGCTGTGGAGTCAATTCTTTAATCTCTAATCTCAAATCAAGTGAATCAGTTTTGCAGCCAGCGGGCGGCGTCTTTGGCGTGATAAGTCAAAATCAAATCACAACCAGCACGCTTGAATCCTGTCAAAGTTTCCATCACTACTCTTTCTTCATCTATCCAACCGTTGAGGGCGGCGGCTTTCACCATCGCATATTCTCCAGAAACGTTGTAAGCAGCAACTGGCAAATTAGTTGCTTCCTTCACGCGCCAGATGATGTCCATGTAAGCTAAAGCGGGTTTAACCATGAGCATATCTGCGCCTTCGGCAATGTCGAGAGCAATTTCTTTAAGAGCTTCGCGGCCGTTTCCTGGGTCCATTTGATAGGTGCGCCGATCGCCAAATTGCGGAGCAGAATCGGCCGCATCCCGGAATGGGCCATAATAAGCTGAGGCGTATTTTGCGGCGTAAGACATGATAGGAATATCTTCAAATCCAGCCGAGTCCAATCCTTCACGAATTGCTCCGACAAAACCGTCCATCATTCCCGAAGGTGCGATAATATCTGCGCCTGCTTTAGCTTGAGCAACGGCGGTTTTCTTGAGCAATTCTAGTGTGGGATCGTTCAAGACGCGGCCGCTTAAATCTCCGACTTCCAAATAGCCGCAGTGACCGTGACTGGTATATTCGCACAGACAAGTATCGACCATGACGATTAAATCTGGTACGGCTTTTTTTACTGCTTCCGTTGCTTTTTGGACGATGCCACAGTCGTGCCAAGCACCTGTAGCATCTGTGTCTTTATCTGCGGGAATGCCGAATAAAATAATAGCCGGAATGCCGAGGTCGTAGACTTCTTTTGCTTCTTCTACTATTTTGTCTACCGATAGCTGGTAAACTCCCGGCATTGATGTGACTTCTTTAGCAAAAGATTCCCCCGGTACGGCAAATAGGGGGTAAATTAAATCGCTGGTTGTCAAGATATTTTCGCGTACCATCCGGCGGAGTTGGGGATGGTTGCGGAGGCGGCGGGGGCGGTGAGTTGGAAACATAATGTTTTTTTTACGGTAGATAAAGCCTTGTTTTTGAGGACTCGCGGCGTTTCTTTAAAAGTCTAGAGCTTATTGTTGGCCGATCGCCCTGTACTTAAGTAAAGTTCTGTAAAAGCCAGGATGTCGATCGTTTGTAGTAACTGAGATGTTGCACCATTCTCAATAACCATTTTATGGGCGGGCTAGAAGATCCCAACCCGTACTCCCCACAGGAAATTCAGTCTTTGTGGAACAGACCCGAAAGCCGACTCTTGAGAATGGTGCAAGAATATAAGTAGTAAGGAATGCAAGTCCTTTCTAGCTTTTCTCGTTTGCAAACTCAGGCCTAACTGTGGTTGGATCGGTTGGTACGGATATCTCGCTGGCTTCATACCTATAACCAGGCTGCCCAGAAGCGAGGATAGACTGTAAATTATAAATGTATCGAATAGTAACGGTCTTATGTACAAGCAACTAATTTCAAAGATCAAACCGCTTTTGAAATCACTATTTGCGATCGGTCTGGTACTGACGCTAGCCCTCGGTAACGCTGATGGAGCTCTGGCTGCCCGCAGCGGAGGACGCATCGGCGGCGGATCTTTTAGAGCTCCGGCGCGCAGTTACTCGTCTCCTAGTCGCACTTACGCACCGTCGGGAGGGGGCTACTATCCGGGCGGCGGCTTCGGAGGTGGCTTTGGTTTCCCGTTCTTGCTGCCGTTTTTTGGCTTTGGGGGCGGGTTTGGTGGCCTGTTCTCGATTTTGATTTTTATTTCGATCGCTAATTTCCTCGTCCAAAGCTTCCGCCGCGCCGGGGGCGGAACTGACGAACTCGGCAACAGCGCCGCCACTACCACTGTATCTGTCGCCCGCTTGCAAGTTGGTTTGCTAGCAGAGGCCCGCGGTTTGCAAGCCGAACTCGACTCCTTAGCGCAAAAAGCGGATACCGATACAGCGACAGGTCGTGCTCAAGTGCTGCAAGAATCTACTCTGGCGCTGCTGCGGCATCCTGAATACTGGGTTTACGCGGGCGCTGAATCTGTGCAAACTCGCTTGGAAGCAGCCGAAGCTAAGTTTAATCAACTTTCTTTGGCAGAACGTAGTAAATTTACTGAAGAAACGCTCTCGAATTATAACAATCAGCTCCGGCAAGCAGGGAGCAGCAATATCCTGCCAGGTTTGCAGGAAAATGGGGCGCTGGTTGCTTCTGATTTGAATTCAGATCCTGGGGAATTTATTGTGGTGACGGTGATTGTCGGTACTCAAGGCAAATTGCAATTGCCAGCAGTGAAAAACTCTGAAGATTTGCGCCAAGCTTTGCGTCAGATTGGCGGAGTATCGAGCGAGCAGTTGCTGGCGGTTGAGGTGCTGTGGACTCCTCAAGCGAACGGGGACACTCTGACTGCTGACGATATGTTGGCGGGCTATCCTGATTTGCGATCGATTTAGTGAGCAAGACTGGGCGCGGAGCATTGTCTGCCGCGCCCCATCCCACAGCCAAGCGGGGCGGGTGAACCCAATTGCTTTTGAGACGCCAATTTCACACGAGTTTTTTGAGGTCGATCGAGTTAAAAAAGATTGTTTAACAAATGCTAGTATTGAGAGATCATGATTCAGCGTGATTCATCTGCTATTGGCAAAGCCTGCCCGATATGGGTTGTGCGAAGAAGTTAGGCAGGGTAAAAAAACTGTATTGAGCGAGGACTGCTTCGGAAGAAGTTGCGATCGCGCGCCATCTAAATTTTATATAAAGAAGAAGCGATCGAGAGCTAAAACTTATGGCCGACAGCAGCAGAAAAAAAGCACTTTTTATTTTGAGCCAGTTAAATAATGACGATATCAACTGGATCGTCCATAAAGGTAAAAAAGAAGTTCTAGATCCGGGCGGGATTTTGATCCATGAAGGGAGACAGATAGATGCGCTCTACATTGTTTTGAATGGGAGTTTGAGTGTTTTAATCGAGGCTGAGCGGACTAGAGAACTCGCTAAAATAGCCAGCGGAGAACTGGTGGGAGAAGTCTCTTTCATTGACGCCCGCCCTCCTTTGGCAACGGTAAAGGCGATCGAAGAAACTCACTTGCTGGCAATTCCTAGGCGGCAGTTAGTAATCAAACTTCAAAACGATATGGGCTTTGCTTCCCGGTTTTATTATGGAATTTCACTGTGTCTGGCAGACAGGATGCGCGGTACGATCAGACATATAGAATATGGTCGCAATATAGAATTAGATCGACCAGAGTTTGAACGAGAGGATATCAATCCTAACGTCCTGGAAAATTTGGCGCTAGCTGAGGCTAAGTTTAATTGGCTGAGGGAAAATGTTAAAGCTTGAGGAATTTTAAGGCGTTTTTGAGCTGGGTCTGAAAACTTGCCGATTGACACGGTAATTGAGAGATGTAATATGTAACCTCTCAACTCAAAAAACAGATGTGGAAAACAAAATAGGGGCGGGTTTTACCGGAAATATCTAGGAATAACTGCCGGAACTATAAAAACCCGCCCCTTGGGTTTGCAGTTGCAATTTCGCGCGCTGAAACGCAACTACCAACCACACAATCTAGATAATGCCCGGCCCTTTGCCGCGGGTGTCTTCATCCATTGTCAGTTTTCCTTCCTCGCCTTTTTTATCTTTGATTTCTGCGAGAATTCGAGCGCGTTCTGCGGCTTCGGCTTCTTCTTTTGCTCTCAAATCGCCCGGTTCGTTGACGTACATTTCCGGTTCGATCGCGTAATTGTTAACTAGACCTTCTTTGTCTACTGTATAACCATCTGTGGTGTGAATGCTTTCGTCATCAGTTTGGTCATCAGTTTTTGCACTTTTCTGCTTCCCTTCGTTGGTGGTGTGCATGAAGTTAGCGCCTTCGCGTTCTTGCCGCGCTGCTGTCTCCGCAGGAGTAATGCCCCTATCGTAGTGGGGGGCTTCCATATCGGCTTCGATTTGTTCGTCGGCCGGTGTTGATTTGCTAACTTCTTTTTTGGGGGGTATTGGTTGGCGATTAGTCATGATTTATTCCTGAGTTATCTTTTCAAAAAGGTCTTTGGCTTATGTTTAAATATTAAGCCAAAGCTAGCTCATTCACAAACTATCTTTGGTTATAGTTTGCGAAAAATTGCTGTGAGGGAAAATACCTTTATTTAGTCTTCCTGAAGAGTGAGAAAATTCTGTTTTTATTTAAAAATTAACTATATGCGACTATTTGGCATCTATCTAAAGATTGGGAATTGGGAATTGGGAATTGGGCATCGGGCATCGGGCATTGGTAACTAATGATAACTGTCAACTGTCAACTGTCAACTGTCAACAGACAACAGTCAACAGTCAACTATCAACTGACTTTACGATTCTTTAAAGAAGCGGATGATTTCGCGGACGTGGTTGAGAAATTGTCCGTCATCGGTGAGTTGGGCGATCGCACTTTCTGCATCTCTTCTCAGTTTAGTATGTTCTGCCTGATTTGTCGCTTGCAAAGATTGTAGAGATGCGGATACCGTAGTTAATTCTCTTCTGATAGCTTCCCGTTCCCGATTTTGGACAGCCACCCACGAATTCGGATTGTCTGAACTTAATTGATCGGTCAAATCTCTAACTGTAGATTCTAACTTTGCAAAGCGGCTGCGGAGTTCGACAATATCTTCACGGGGGTACAAAAATTGGCTGCGGATAGTTGTTAGCCTCTGGGCTAAATACTGATAACCTCGGATAGCTGGACGCAGTACAGTTAACAGCAGTGCAGCACCGGAACTGAGATAGCCAATAGCACTAATTCCGGCGGCGGCTAGGCCGTAAAGTGCGATCGCGCTAAACAGGTGAAGTGCGATCGCCGCAAAGAGCGATCGGCTAACTAATACAGTAACGTATTTGACTTGTTCCTGATCGACAGCAATGTTTTTTTTAGTCGATTCTGCGGCTTGCGCTAAAACTTCTTTAGCTTCAAAATGGATATTCCAGGGAACTGTAACTATCAGCAACAGCCATTCAAAAATAGCAATGGCAATTACCCAATCAATAAAACTGCCGGCGGAGACGTGCAGCCATTGCAGAATGGCAAAAACTAGCAGCAAAAATATGCCTGTGGCGGCACCAAAACCTGCGAAAGTGTAATACATAGCGATGCCTTGGTGGAATGTTGTTTTGATTGTGGGTAGGTGTTTTAGGTCTGGAGTAATAAACTGTGACAGTTAAGTGAGCGTCCTATTAGTCCCGCTTCATTAGTTATGAGTAAAAGTGCAGGGCAAGGGTTGCGATAAACCTGTTTTTTCCCACAAATACTTGCTCTACCTCAATCGTGGAAGGTAGTTGAGATTTGGGGTAGATTGTTTAGGTATGGATTCATAAGGTATGACAGTTAAGAAATCGTCCTATTGAACCCTGTTTATTTGTGATTAGTAATACTCCGGGAGACAAGGGTTTCCAGACGCCTGGTTTGTTCCAGCAACATACACGGGCTTGAACCCATCCATAATAGTTAAATGAAACGGTTTGTTGGTTTGGGAGCGATTAAAAGGGCGGGTTTTTGAGATTGTCAATTATTGGCAGATATTGTTCGTGAACCCGCCCCTACCGTATTAGGGATAATCGATCGGACATGATATAAGTCCTTAATAATTACTCATTGGCTATTGAGTAGAGCGACACACAAAAATTTGACAATGTAACAAAATGTAAACGAATCACAACCTCTGGGATTGTTTCATTTCACTGGCAATGACATACTTATGTTTTTCGCAGTTCGTCTACTTTGTGATCAGGATGAAGTCACTTTCTCTTCAACTCATACCATTTGAGATTTATTTGAAATTTGAGATGGCAATAGCTTATTATGTATGGGTTTGTAGATTGTCTACAATTGCATTAATCTTTTGAAGTCGTATCACTAACGGCGTTACGCGGTGCTAGAACAGCAGGAATCTCAAAAGGCTCCCCTCTATCAATTTTTCTTTTCCAGAGCTGCTAAATCACCTGTAGCTGAGATAAACTGATTTGGAAGTAGAGCGCGCGTTTTGCAAGTTGCCTCTGTGTAACCGAGACACTGCTACTGCAACCTGCCCTCAGCCACAGCAAAATAGATGCCTAAATTAACTCTACATTCTCCGATTTCCATTAACAGGGCGTCTACAATCTAAAATCAAAAGTCAGCAGCAAGGACAAACCGATGGCGAACTCAACTCTTGGCCTAGAACATCAACTTTACGATTATCTGTTATCTATTTCTCTGCGGGAGCCAGATATTCTCGCTTCACTACGGGAAGAAACTGCTAAGCATCCTATGGCCCAGATGCAGATTGCTCCCGAACAAGGTCAGTTTATGGAGCTCATGGTGCAGCTTATGGGAGCGACCAAAACCTTAGAAATTGGTGTTTTTACTGGTTATAGCTCGCTGTGCGTAGCTTTGGCGCTGCCTCCTAACGGTCAGATTATTGCTTGCGATGTCAGCGAGGAATATACTGCGATCGCACGACGCTATTGGGAAGCTGCGGGCGTGGCTAATAAGATTTCTTTGCAGTTGGGCCCAGCAATAAATACTCTGGACAAACTAATAGCCGAGGGACAAGCTGGAACCTTTGATTTTGCCTTCATCGACGCCGATAAAGAAAATTATGAGGCTTATTTTGAGCGATCGCTGCAACTTGTACGCAATGGCGGTTTAATTGTAATTGACAATGTTCTGTGGTCTGGACGAGTGGCTGATCCTCAAGTACAAGACGAAAGTACCCTCGCCATTCGTAGTTTCAACGACAAATTGCGTAACGATCCCAGAGTTACTCTCAGTGTTGTCCCCATTGCTGACGGATTGACTTTGGCATTAAAACGTCGCTGGGCTACTCTGATGGAACCTGAACAGGATAATTAAAGAGTTGTTTGCGGTTTGTGGTGGATTTCTAAGGACTCATACCAAAGCTATGAAGAAACCGGATTGCTGAGTCAAGCTTCTGGGATAAAACGGATAATTTTTTTTCAGAAACCCAGTTTATAGGTTCAGGACTGTTTTTATTTGCTGCAAACCGCGAAGAAATAACAATTTAAGAAGATTCTATCTAAACAACGTAATTAATTGATTTGAGGCGTAACTTCCGGTGTCTAATTTACAACTAAAATTACCAATTCATGAAACTTTTCAGTGTACTGTTCAAGGCGAAGGTTACTGGACGGGGACTTTAGTTGATTTTATTAGATTGGCAGGTTGCCCTGTGCGGTGTCCGTGGTGCGACACAGGCTACGAGAATGGGGGCAAAGGTTTGCCGTCTGTGCCGCAGTCGATCGCCCAATTGCTAGCTCAATTGCAGTCTCCGAGGGTGGTCATTACTGGCGGCGAACCTTTCATTCACCGCGATTTGCCTGAGTTAGTTGAAGCTTTGTTAGAAGCTGACAAGCAGGTGAGTATTGAAACTTCGGGTGCTTGCTGGCAGGATGTTTCCCCGCAGGCTTGGATTACTCTTTCTCCGAAGGAACACGTCAATCCTAAATATCCGGTGCAAGAGCTTTTTTGGACTAGAGCAAATGAAATTAAGTTGGTGATTAGCACTGGCGAAGAAGTTGAATTTTATCACAAGCATTTGGCAAGTAATGTGGATATTCCGGTTTTTTTGCAACCAGAATGGAACTCGAAAGATTCTGCGATTCCCATAATATTGGAATTGCTAAAACAAAATCCTAGTTACAAGTTATCTTTGCAAACTCACAAGTTTATTGGTGTGCAATAAGTTGAGAAGTTAGTCAGAGCTATTCGTCAGGTGGGGGGTGCAAAGTGGGAGTATATCGCCCTACAAAATGTGGAAATATGTGCTAAAATTAAAGCAGCAATTTATGATAATCTGAACGTAATGGAAACAACTACGGAAACCCCAATGGGAAAAGTGATCACAACCCTAGTAATTACGAATCGGATTGATGAAGCTAAAGCAGAAGATGGTCTGATTCCAATCGAGCAAGTCAGGTCTGTTACTCTAGAAAATGTTTTGGTGGATACGGGCGCGACAACTTTGTGTTTGCCTAAAGATGTCATCGCCAGACTGGGTTTGAAAATTCTCAAGCAAGTGGTTGTGGAAACAGCCACGGGTATTAGTGAGGCGAGGATTTTTCGGGATGCTTCGATTTCTCTGTGCGGGCGCGAAGGGACTTTTGAGTGTTTGGAATTGCCAGAGGGGAAAACGCCACTTTTAGGCGTGATTCCGATGGAAGCGCTGGGAATTGAAGTGGATTTGAAAAATCAAAGATTGAAGGTTTTGCCGGACGGGCCGACGGAAACTTATTTGACAATTCTTTGATATTCTTGAGTTTGGATGCCAGCTATTCGATCGGCAGCGCTAAGATGGTTAAGCACTGTTTTGCACTACTCTCATGTCCCAACGCGCCGAAACCTCAAACAGCCAGCCAAGTGCATCCCGCAACGGGCATAATGTGACGAATTCTCACTCTAACAACCAAAATACGATTCGGGTTCGCGGTGCGAGACAGCACAACCTGAAAAATATCGATCTGGAACTGCCGCGCGATCGACTGATCGTTTTTACTGGCGTCTCCGGTTCTGGCAAGTCTTCCCTGGCTTTCGATACAATTTTTGCCGAGGGACAGCGCCGCTACGTCGAGTCTCTCAGCGCCTACGCGCGCCAGTTTTTGGGACAGTTGGACAAACCGGATGTGGACGCGATCGAGGGGTTGAGTCCGGCTATTTCGATCGACCAAAAGTCAACTTCTCATAACCCGCGATCGACTGTTGGCACTGTTACAGAAATTTACGATTATCTCAGATTGCTCTACGGCAGAGCCGGTGAACCGCACTGTCCGATTTGCGATCGCTGCATTGCGCCGCAGACAATTGATGAAATGTGCGATCGAGTCATGGCACTTCCAGACGGCACTCGCTTTCACCTTCTGGCACCAGTTGTGCGCGGAAAAAAAGGCACTCACCGCAAATTATTGTCGAGTTTAGCTGCGGAAGGATTTATTCGCGTCAAAGTTAACGGAGAAATTTTAGAACTCTCGGAAAATATCGAATTAGATAAAAATCTAACGCACAATATCGAGATAGTTGTCGATCGGTTAATTAAAAAACCCGGTTTAGAAGAACGTTTAGTTGATTCTCTGGCAACTTGTTTGCGCCATTCAGAGGGAGTTGCGATAATTGAAGAGTTACCGACTGATGAAAATTCCCAACCACAGGGGCAGATCGTATTTTCCGAAAACTTTGCTTGTCCCGAACACGGCGCGGTAATGGAAGAACTTTCACCCAGGTTATTTTCTTTTAATTCGCCTTACGGCGCGTGTCCGAACTGCCACGGTTTGGGGAGTTTGCGGACTTTTGCGCCGGAGTTGGTAGTTCCCGACGAGAAAGCGCCTGTTTATTGTGCGATCGCGCCTTGGTCTGACAAAGACAATTCTTATTATCTTTCTTTGCTTTTCAGTATTGCTGATACTTGCGGGTTTGATATCGACACTCCTTGGTATCGATTAAAGCCCGAACACCAGCGGGTAATTTTGTACGGCAATGAGTCCAAGCGCACCGCAGAAAGTAAAAAGCGCGACGGCAGCACTGATTTGAGGAGAGATTTTAATGGCGTGATTGCCATGTTGCAGCGCCAGTACGACGATACTGGTTCTGATTTGATCAAGCAGAAGTTGGAACAGTATCGGGTCGATCGCTTTTGCGAGGTTTGTCACGGCAAGCGCTTGAAAACAGAGGCGCTTTCGGTGCGGTTGGGACAGTACGGAATTGTGGATTTAACCAGTATTTCGATTCGCGAATGCCGCGAACGAGTAAATAATTTGGGATTGAGCGATCGGCAATTCCAAATATCCGACTTAGCCCTGAGAGAAATCAAAGCAAGGCTGCAATTTTTGCTCGATGTCGGGTTAGATTACCTGACTTTAGACCGCGCAGCAATGACGCTTTCTGGCGGAGAAGCCCAGCGAATTCGGCTAGCGACTCAAATCGGTTCGGGTTTGACGGGTGTTCTCTACGTTTTGGACGAACCCAGCATCGGACTGCACCAAAGAGACAACTTTCGCCTGCTGCAAACCTTAACAAAATTGCGCGATTTAGGCAATACTTTGATTGTCGTAGAACACGACGAAGAAACCATGCGAGCGGCCGACCACATTGTCGATATCGGGCCCGGCGCCGGCGTTCACGGTGGCAAAATAATCTCGCAAGGAAATTTAGCAGACTTGCTGGCGGCCGAGGAATCTTTGACCGGGGCTTATTTGTCGGGAAAGCGAGTAATTGAAACCCCTAATGAAAGGAGAAAAGGCAACGGCAAAGCTCTCTCAATCATAAATGCGACGCGCAACAATTTAAAAAATATCGATGTGGAAATTCCCCTGGGAAAACTCGTCTGCGTGACAGGCGTTTCCGGTTCGGGAAAATCCACTTTAATCAATGAATTGCTGTACCCGTCGCTGCAACACTATCTCACCAAAAAAGTGCCTTTACCGCCCGATATGGGCGCCCTCAAAACGAAGGGCGAACGCTCTCTAGAGGATGTGGTTGATAAGGTAATTGTCATCGATCAATCTCCCATCGGCCGCACTCCGCGTTCTAATCCCGCTACTTACACGGGAGTTTTTGACGTGATTCGGGATTTGTTTGCCGAAAGCATTGAAGCGAAGGCCAGAGGCTACAAAGCGGGGCAGTTTTCTTTTAACGTGAAAGGGGGAAGGTGCGAAGCTTGCGGCGGCCAAGGCGTGAACGTGATTTCGATGAATTTTCTGCCGGATGTTTACGTGCAGTGCGAGGTTTGCAAGGGTGCACGGTACAACCGGGAAACGCTGCAAGTGAAGTACAAAGGCAAGTCGATTTCTGATGTTTTGAACATGACTGTCGAGGAATCTTTGGAAATGTTTAAAAATATTCCCAGGGCGGGCGCCAGACTGCAAACTTTAGTTGATGTCGGTTTGGGTTACATTCAGTTGGGACAGCCGGCGCCGACGCTTTCTGGGGGCGAAGCGCAGCGGGTAAAATTGGCAACGGAACTATCGCGCCGCGCTACTGGGAAGACGCTTTATTTGATCGATGAACCGACGACTGGTTTGTCGTTTTATGATGTTCACCATTTGTTAAATGTGCTGCAAAGATTGGTGGATAAGGGTAATTCAATTTTGGTAATCGAACACAATTTAGATGTGATTCGGTGCTGCGATTGGGCGATCGATTTGGGGCCTGAAGGGGGAGATAAGGGCGGCGAAATTATTGTGGCGGGGACGCCGGAGGATGTGGCGGCAAATCAGAGGTCTTATACTGGGAAGTATTTGCAAGCGGTTTTGCAGCAGCATCCTTTAGGGGAGGCTGTAGCTGTTAGTTAATTCTCACTACAGCACCTAACCTTCGAGGAAGGGAGATGCTGATGGGGAGTAAGAAAGATGTAGGCGATCGAGCTGCGGTATTGTTGGATTATATCCCTTACTGTACCGCAACTGCGATACAATTAGAAGTTAGCTGCCAAGTCATCAAGCTAGTTGCTATTAAGAGTACAAGTTATAAAATAAGCTTGGTATTCTACTACGTTGGTTATACATTCAAGGTAAAAATATGAGCGACATGGTTTCGGTATTTGACCAACCCAATGATGGACTTTTTTTTGCACTGCGTGGTTCAGAAATGCACTGGTTTTTTGTGCAAGGCGCACAAGCGCTGCGGAAGGAGCTATATATACCAGGAGTCTTATCACTCATCAATGGTATAGAGGCAACCCTCCGAATAACCATTCATCAACTTGCAGGCAAGTCCTTTAACGAAGATGTGAGCGATTATAAGTTGCTGAGTAATAGTCTGATAAATAAAGCAGGCGACAAGGGAATGCCAATTCTAGCCCTAGCATTTCCAGGTGAAAGTGACTTTAGTGCAAATTTAGCAACAACTAAACCTAACCGTGTAGATGTCAAGATCGTTGCCCTAAGAAATGATCTTTGTCACGGAAACGTGACTCCTTTTCTCAACCGAGAACTTGGTGAGGATCTAATTTTTTTTACGCCTGAATGTCTTCGAGAGACATCACAAATATTATTATCAGTATCAAAGCAATGGGTAGAAGAATTGAGCCGATTTCGTCTAGCCACTCTTGGCTACTAACAAGGGCTTCCAGCAGACGGTGCTCTGCGCCCACAATATCGCGGTGATTTTGAAGGCTAGAAGCAACCCGACTGCCTTTCCGATCTACAGGTTCGCCGCTGCTGAAGCCCAAGCCGTTAGGCTTAATTTGGAAAAAGATTTGGCATCTCTTCAAGCGCCTCTTGCTCCCGTTTTAAGATCGAGTTACTATAAGTTCTATGCGTATTTTGTCCCGCAGCACCTTGCGAAACTTTTGGGAAACTCATCCAGATGCCTCAGAAGCACTAAAAACTTGGTACTACGAAGCGTCTCACGCCGATTGGCAGAGTCCAGTCGATGTTAAGTCCGCTCATCGTAATGCTAGCATCATTGCGAACAATCGTGTTGTGTTTAACATCAAAGGCAATTCCTATCGGCTGATTGTTGCCATTCGTTATGACATCGGCATTATTTTTATCCGCTTTATTGGCACTCATGCCGAGTATGACAAGGTAGATGCAGAAACAATCTAAACACAAATTGATATATGGAAATACGTCCAATTAGAACCGAAACCGACTATCAGGAAACCCTTCGAGAGGTTGAGTTGCTGTTTAATGCAGCTCCTAATACACCTGAGTCCGATCGCCTAGATGTGCTCAGTACCCTAGTAGAAGCTTACGAGAAGGCACACTTTCCGATCGAAATCCCGGATCCAATTGCAGCCATTCAATACTACATGGACGCCCGCGGATGGTCTGGTAGCGATTTGGAACAATGTATTGGCAGTCGAGTTAAAGTTTATGAGATATTATCTCGCAAACGCTCCTTGACTCTGGAAATGATTCGGAAGCTGAATCAAGAGTTAGGAATTCCCGCTGAGATTCTCATCCAACCCTATGAGTCGCTACAAACCCCCGCTTAACAATAGAACACCATTCCAACAACAGCACAGTAAACTGAGAGCAACCCCATTAACCCCAGTTAACCTATGCCACGCTGGTTCAATACCGCAGGCCCATGCCAAGCAGACATTCATTACGTGCTACCCCCAACACTGCGCTTACCGGGCTTAGAACGGTTAATCGCTCAACGCAACTATTTCGTCATTCATGCACCCCGACAAGTCGGTAAAACCACCGCCATGCTAGCTTTAGCCAAACAACTCACCGACAGCGGACAATACACCGCCGTCATGGTTTCGGTGGAAGTCGGTGCACCCTTAAGTTCCGATATAAATCCTTGGGTACAATCTAAAAATGGCAAAGGATCTCTTCCACAACACGGTCAAAATCGCCCTACAAAAAGATGGCTGGAAGATTACCCACGATCCCTACCAGTTACGCTATGGTGTTGCTGATGTCTACATCGATCTTGCAGCCGAAGAAGCGATCGCCGCTGAAAAAGAAGGACGTAAAATAGCTGTAGAAGTCAAAAGTTTCGCAGGTGGCTCCACCATTTCTGAATTCCACACAGCCCTCGGTCAATTCCTCAACTATCGCATTGCCATCGAAGTCTCTAGCGAACCAGAACGTATACTGTATCTGGCAGTGCCCACGGATACCTACCAAATGTTTCTCAGATTTGAACCCGCTAAAACTGTCATCGAACGTTATGAAATCCGACTAATTATTTACAATCCAACTCGTGAGGCGATCGACCAATGGATAGACTAAACGAATACCGCAAAATTGTTTGTGACTTTCTCGAAGACTTTTCTAAAAATGACGCAAATGCTCAGCTAATATTCGATTTCGCCCGCGATCGATACCTCGTCATGCACAACGAATGGCGCGACGAATATCGCCTCTATGGGTGTGCCATGCAGCTTGATATCATCGAAAATAAAATCTGGATTCAACACAACAGTACCGAAATCTACATCGATCGAGAACTGATTCAACGTGGCGTGTCTCCTCAAGATATCATTCTTGGGTTTCGTTCCCCCAGCATCCGAAAACTCCTTGCCGCCAACTCTTGCTAGAGACAAAGGTTGGGAACAGTTAGATGGATATCTCGCTAGATGGGGACAAGATTCCGGTTGGTTGGTCATTTTCGATCGCCGAGAGAATGCACCCGAACTCGAAAACGGTTGAACACTGAGATTCATACTACTCCAAGGGGGCGATCGGTTACATTATTCGAGGGTGAAATCCTGGTATATTATGTACTAATAGTAGATGCGATATTAACTATCTTGAATTGTGGGAGACATTGCCATATTTTGGGCTTCTCTCTGCATGAATTCAATGTCCGATCGCAACCAAGTGCGGGGCCCGCTGCACTGATGAGCAATTAACAGCCCCCACAGTCCTTTGTTCGTTAAAATTGGCACAACTAAATTGGCGCGAACTTTCAGGCTACGCAGAAAATCTCGGTGGCATGGATTAATTGCTTCTACTTCAATATCTGCAATTGCTTTAACTCTGCCGGCTTCGTACAAAGCAGCGTATTCGTCGTTAAAACACTCATCTGGCCCTGTTGAACCCAAGATAGAGAGTTCGATCGCACTCAACATCTCGTAAGTCACTCGACCTTGCCACTGTCTGTAAAAATAGTACAGTACGGCGCGATCGCTCTGCAAAACTTCTCGAATATCGTAGAGGGATTTTTCAACTAATACATCGCGCTTTAGACGATCTGTCAAGCGGTTAACAATGTTTTGCAGGCGATCGCCCGACATAGTATTAACTCCTTTAATTCCTAGTACACTCGCCCGATCTTAATTCTTGAACTTGCACCCTCACAACACCTCAAATTGTTGCGCTTCGGGATTTTCGCGGGATCGAAAATGAGTAATTTTTGGCTTAACAGTTGTCTGGATGCCAGCGACATTATACTATTATTTTGACAGAGATAGCAATCTTTTTGGGAAACGGGCGATGGTCTCCCGCCCCGCAAGCTACGGCTTTTTTTGCGCGAAGAACCACCGGCGGGACGCCTGTTCCACAAATGAAGAGAAAAGGAAGAGTTTACAAGTGCTGGGAGAATTGCTAGATATGCCTAAAGTTGGTTCCTGTCAAACAGAGGAACTGCTACGATATCTCGAAAGCTAGAGGAAGCATCAAATATGTCTGTGCTAGAAGCTGCTTGGAAACACGAATTTATCGCTACGAACGGCATCAAACTGCACTATGTCACTCAAGGTTCTGGGCCACTGATGCTGATGCTGCACGGATTTCCTGAATTTTGGTATTCTTGGCGGCATCAAATCCCGGAATTTGCATCAGATTATAAAGTCGTCGCTGTTGATCTCAGGGGTTACAACGACAGCGACAAACCTCACGATCAATCTGCTTACGTGATGGCAGAGTTTGTGCAAGATGTCAAGGGCATTATTCAGGGTTTGGGATACGAAAGTTGCGTCTTAGTTGGTCACGACTGGGGAGGCGCGATCGCCTGGAATTTTGCTTATGCTTATCCCCAAATAGTGGATAAATTAATTGTGATGAATCTACCGCATCCGGCTAAGTTTGCTGAAGGGTTACGCACTCCCCAACAATTGCTGAGAAGTTGGTACATCTTTTTGTTTCAATTGCCAGTTTTGCCGGAGTTGTTAATTCAGTTGGGCGACTATCAGGCAATTTCTGCTGCTTTGGAAGGTATGGCAGTTGACAAAAGCACCTTTAGTCCCTCAGATATCGAAGCTTACAAAGATGCGGCTGCCAAACGGGGCGCTCTGACTGCTACTATCAATTATTACCGCAATCTGGCTAGCGGATTTCTAGATCGCGCGAATTGGAGCGTGCTGCAAGTTCCGACGCTGATGATTTGGGGAGAAAATGATGCCGCCCTCGGCAAAGAGTTAACCTACGGAACCGCAGATTACGTCCGGGATTTTCAGATTCATTACATTCCTAATTGCAGTCACTGGGTGCAGCAGGAACAGCCGCAGTTAGTGAATCGGTACATGAGAGATTTTTTGGCAAGCAAAGCTGTTTGAGCTGATATTTGGCACTATTTTCCCCGGTAGCACTTTTTAGGAATTTATAGTCTTGGAGGCGCCCTGACGCTCGTAAACCGGGTTTTTTACCGAGATTGAAAATCTTAATTAAGTATTTTCGTAAAAAACCCGGTTACAAGTGAGTCTCGACGTTCACCGACTGCTGATTCCCTCCGTCGTGCGCCCGCTCATTTCCCATGGCTGAATGCGGTAAATTGCGATGGTCTCCGCACGCCCTTGCGAGTCAATCCAGGTGCGATTGATGGCGGGCGAAAGTTTGGGGTTGTGTTCTTTGACCAATTGCATCGCGCGATCGATGTCTTCCTGCTGCGTAAGGCGTTCTGCTCGCCCGTTCACGACTACGCTGCGCCAGTGTTCCATATCGCGGATTTCTTCCACTTGCAAGCAGACTTCTGGATTGCCGTCCATATACTTCGTTTTCATCCCGACTGTTGTGAAAATGTATATGTCCGAATCTTGGAGATAATAGTGCATTGGCAAAACGTAGGGATGCCCTTCAAATACACAGCCTAGGTGTCCGTGTCCTACTTGCTGCAAAAGTTCTTGTATTTCTTTTGAACTCATTTCATCAATATCTAACATTGTTATGCTCCTTTAAGACTTACTCTAGAGAAATCCATCGATATTTTAGGTTGCTTCACCAGTGGGGCTTTGGGTCTAATTATTGCGCTTTTGATGCGCCTGTTTTGTGGCTCTAAACAAGTATATAATTCCACTAAAAGTAACCTGGGTTAGTCACAAATATCATCTACCTTTAGACCGAGATATTTTTTTTCGGAAAATTTGTATGATTTTGAAAATAAACCCTCGGCAATTGCTGAGGGTTTAATGTTTTTATTGGCGATCGTCTAATTAATTAATAAAAGCGTTTTTTCCTAACCGGACTTAAACAAATTTTCAGCCCAGATAAAGCCCAAACTCGCTTTATCTGTAGCTTGGGCGTCCATGTTTTCTTGTTACCAGCGAACAAAAGGCGATCGTCCTCTGGAATGCTCTGACACTAGATATAATCCGTGCTCAAAAAACATCGCCGCATAACCGCAGCGCGCAATTTAGGGATGGTTCACGCTGCGGTTATGCGGCAAATGCGATCGGCTTGATGCTGATGAGCCGCCCTGTCTGGCGTGACTGCCGAGCCTGGTATATAACTCCCTCAAACGCTTGAAATCTCGTATTTTGTGGGTGAACACTGCCCTCATAGCCTATTGGTACGATCGATCGACTTTACCTCATCCTACGGACTGGCGATCGGCAATAAACCTAGTTTATTCTTAATCATCTGTTAAAAGAAGAAGCTTGACAGGGCTGGTTAATAGAGTAACAATTTTTAAAGCCTCAAGCCTGAATTCCGAATCCCTAGACTATTAGAGAGATTTTAAGACCTACCTTGACAGGGCTGGAGGTTAAGCACTATTTCTAGAACTAAAAACTGAGAACGGGATAGCTGTCTTTGAAAGTGAGTCTGATAGAATTTAGGTAACATATATTTTGATAGGTCGAGTGTAACTTTAGTTTGACCTATCTTTTTTAACACAAGCCTATCAAATATGATCCCTGTCTGGGTTTCCAGCGGCGTTGTCACCCCGCCAGATACTTAACGCAATTTATAGGATTAATTGTTATACCCAAATATTTTACTGGGGTTGTTCGAGGTGAACCTTCACTTTTGACTGCTACCTGTGCTATTTTACTTTATGTGTTAATTCTTGAAATTGGTATAGTTAATGCTTTTTTATTACGACAGCTAACAAACTCGATAGCCCGTCGAGTTAGATTAGCGAGGGGTGTCTTTACCTCGGCCATAAAATAACCTAAATTAGTAGTTAATAATCAAGTGTTATCAAAAACTAGAATTCTGAATTTGTTTCTAGGCCTTTTAATTGCCCTCAGCCTAGAGTTGTTCAGCGGAACGACAACTTTTGCTCAAAACATCGAAACAATTAAAATTTCCGGTACTGCTGCGGGTGTCAGCACTCGCTACATTGGTGCAGTCGAGGGCAATATCAATTTTGACATCAAAGATTTGCAAGATTTGGGAATTAATACCTACCGCATTTACGGCGGGATGTCCCGGTGGGAAGCTGAAGACGACGACGGTAAATACGGTTGGCCATCTATTGACGAAATTAAGACAAATCCAAATATAATTAATTGGGCGCATTGGGATCAGATTATGACTAATCCGCCCCAGGGTAGCGATTATTGGTGGTCGGGACGACCAGGTACGGTTTGGCAAGGCAATGCCAGGACTATTTTTAATAGTCTCAAACAAGCAAATATTCGCCCGGTGGTGAGTATTCGCAATGTTGATAATAACTGGAATCCGAGTTGGGCACTGCAACTGAATCCGCCGCGCACAGGAGAAGATTGGAACGAGTGGTGGGAACACGTTTTTGCTACGGTTTATTGGCTGAATGTTCGCAATGATTACCGCGTTGATGATTGGGAAATTCACAACGAACCGGACAATCGCGATCAGGGTTGGGGCGGGACTAGGGCTGACTATTTTGAATTGGTTAAGGTGGCAAAAGATGCGATCGACTTTGTTTATAAAACTTATTTGCCTTCGCGCACTTACCGCATCCACGGCCCGAAAACCATAGGCGGCAGCAATTGGCCGGCTAGTGCTTTGCAGAAAATACCGAATTATTTCGATACAGTCAATGTCCACAACTACGATGCAGATATTTCTAACTACACTCGCAAAGTGCGCGGCTGGATGAACGGTACTGTCCGCGCTAACTCGCAGCTTTGGGTAGGAGAATGGGGAACTTACAACATTAGCTATGGCGATTTATCTTTAGCTTTAAATTTGATTAAGAATTTGATTCGAGGTTCTGAACCCGGGGATAATTATATTTACGGAAGTCACATATTCTGTTTGTACGACTGGGGCAAGCCCGCAGGGGCGGAAGGTTTGCTAGGGGACGGGGGAAAACGGCGCGCGGGCTACTATGCTTTGCGGATGGGAATTAGGGCTTTGCAGGGCGGGAAAGCTACCTTTTTTCCTATCACTAACAGTTCGGATTTAATGGCAGTTGCAACTCTTGATGCTAGCAAGAATGTTTACTTGCTGGTTGTCAATGACCGAGCGACATCTTACACTGTTAATGCTGATATTTCGGAGCTGATAAAAACTGGTAATGGCACGGTGCGGGAGTTCAGTTCTAAAACAATGGATGAGGTTGTTGGTAGCTTAAGGCTCAAGGGCGGCAATGCAAGTTTTGCACTGGCGGGGAACAGCGCTATTCTCATTAAGTTCGATCGCCAGAATTGAAGCTCAAATCCTCTGGGCCATAATTGGGATAAGATAGAATTAGTTATGCTCAGAATTATTTATTTTCTGCCTGCTTGGCCTTGGAACCCTGGAACCCTTGAACCCTCGAACCCCTAATTGCACAGTTGCCATACCTAAGTCGTCCTGTTGTGATTCCCCTCCTGTCGCTGGTAAATTGGTAGCGTGCAGGTATCTTGCCTCAAACAGAATGCGAGCGAGAGTTCCGTTGAGGGCGAGAAAGTAGGGTGCAGTCTAGACAATCGCAGAAATTCTTGCTCGTAAACCCGCAGCAGTTAGGCTAGGCGAGGAATTACCCGCCCGCCTTCATCTGGGCCCTCTGGCAGATAGCATTGGTTCTGAAAGTCAGAAGCCGTCAATTCTCAGGATATGGCACGGAATTAATTTTAAATGCCAAGATGCTGGAAGTAGGGGTCAGTTTAATCGTACAGAAACTTTGAGCGCGCTTGGAAATCTCGCGGGCCAAGCCTCTCAATCAATCTGCTGCTTGCGATCGGGTTTTTCCAACAAATATCACTTTTATGCCCCCTGATGTTTATTCCCTCCCTCAGTCAGGTCATCAACCGCAATCCCCTCACAGTCACCCCTGAGACGCCTGTAGAAAAGGCGATCGAGCTGATGAGTAGCACAGGAGCCAGTTACGTCCTCGTGGTAGAACCGCGCGGGAATTCTCAACTCGGAAATCCTATGAACGGGACTTCCCCACAATCGCGGGAACAGTCGGGTTTCTACAACGGTGTACCGCGTGCGCTACACGCAGGAGGCAACGGGCTGCCTCTCAACGGCTCAAAAGCTCCCTATGCGGGCGGCCAGACAGTGCTGGGGATTTTTACAACGCGAGATATCGTACAGCTAAATTCGATCGGCGCTGCTTTGAGGGGATTTGCGATCGAGCAAATCATGATCAGAACCGTAACTGTAGCCCGAGAATCGGAAATTCCCGACTTTTTTGCCTTAGCAAATGTGCTGGAGAAAAATCAGATTAGCCATTTGCCCGTCGTCAGCGACACTGAAGAACTTGTTGGTTTAATTAGCTCTCAAAGCTTGGTGCAAATGTTGCAGGGAATTGGGGAATCGACACCAAAAGCAATTAGCAGCGCTTCGCCACCTGCCGCTTTCGCGTTCCCTCCGCCGCTGCCAATTCTGCATCAGAAATTAGAGCTACCTGCAAGTTTAATTAAACTTTATCAAATCCCTCAAATAGCAGGCTCACGAATAATTCACGCTCCTTCTAATTCTTCGGTTCGCTATTTGGCGCAACTGATGTTTAGACACAATGTTAGTTATGTATTAATCACTGAAACCCCCGATCAACACTCGACTGGTGCTGCTCACAATTCCAAATTTACAAATCCCAACATTCACAAACTGGTTGGGGTGGTAAGTTCGCGGGATATTGTGCAGTTGCAGGCCCTGGGAAGAGACTCTAACAAAATTAAAGCGGGAGCAATTTGCAGCAGTTCGCCCCCGCTGGTGCGATCGCACTCTAGCCTCGAAGCAGCCGTCGCGCTGCTGCAAAAACACTACTGCCAGTTGCCTTTATTAGTCATCAACGAAACAAATCACCCGATCGGGATTATCAATCCTAAAACTATCCTTTTACAAGCGCTGGATTCAAAATCTCTGCATTCTGGCTTAATTGCTTTGCAGCGCCAGCTAGAATCTAGCAACGCTCAATACAAAAAACTCTCAGCAGAAATACAGCGGACAGCAGCAAATAGCCACGAGATAGCTGAAATTTCTCACCACACTTTCGTAGAGCGGCCAAATCTCCCCCCAGCAGTCAACAATCAGGGGATTTGGGACTGGAATCTCGAAACAGATGAGTTTTTTTATTCGGCGCGGTGGCAAGAAATGCTGGGCTACCAAGAAGGGGAAATCTCGAATCGCCGATCGGAATGGTGGAGTCGCATCCACCGAGATGATATTGACTCGGTAAAGGCAGCTTTAGAAGAACACTTCGCCCAAAAGACACCGGATTTTGCAGCCGAATATCGGATGTACTGTAAAGACGGCAGCACTGTCTGGGTGCTGAACCGAGGTCAAGTTTTACGCAGCGCTACTGGCAAACCGCTGCGGGTAGTAGGAACTCATACAGATATTACTCTAAACAAGCAGTTTGAAGTCAAAAACCGCGAGCATGATCGAGAACAATTCCATCTATTTGACTCTCTGAAAGCAACAGTAATTTTCCACATTGATGCGGCGGGGGTTTGGAAATTCCTCAACCGCGCTTGGACGGAAATTACGAATTTTCCGGTTTCCGAAAGTTTGCAAACTAATTTTTTAGAGTGGGTGCATCCAGATGAGCGCGAGCAATGTGCAAATTTATTGGAGTCTTTGCTGTCGGGGAAGTCGGAATTTGAACGGCGAGAACTGCGATTTAAGTCTAAGTCGGTTTCGGGCAAAAATTCCTTGGGAATTCACAGTAATTCCGGCTTTGTTTCCGTAGAACTATTTGCCCAAGTCCGGCGGAATTCGCAAGGCGAAATAGCGGGAATTTTCGGGACTTTGCACGATGTCTGCAACCGCCTCGAAGGAGTTGAGGAACTGCGGGAAAGTGAGCGGGCAATTCGATCGCTCTACGAGGTAATGGTGAGTTCGGAAGGCTCTTTTGACGATCGAACGATGCGGTTGCTGGCAATGGGCTGTAGTCAGTTTGGGATGGATATCGGGCTGTTGGGGAGGGTTTTGGGCGATCGCTACGAAGTGATTGCGGCTTATGTACCGGAAGATTTTCCCTTTGGATTTGCTAAAGGAGACGGTTTTGCTTTGAGCAGAACCTTTGAGCGAGAGGTTTTGCGATCGAGCGAACCTATTTCTGTCGAATCAGCCGGCACTACTCAGTGGCGCAACCACCCCGCTTACAGCGTCCGCAAGTTGGAGGCTTTTGTGGGCACGAGGGTAATGGTGCAAGGGCGAATTTTTGGTACTTTGAGCTTTACTTCTCGCACCACTAAATCTCCTTTTAAACCGCTAAATTTTGAAATTTTAAAGTTGATGGGCAATTACATCGGCGCAGAAATTGCCCGCGAAGAGCGAGAGCGAACTTTGCAACGTCAGTACCAGCGCGTTTTACTACTCAAACAAATTACTCAAAAAGTGCGATCGACCTTAGACACTCAAGAAATTTTTCAAACTACCGCCACCCAAATCGGCCGCGTATTTGGTGTCAATCGCTGTACAATTCACACCTATCTTTCTGAACCTTATCCCCACCTTCCTTGCGTTGCGGAATACTTAGAACCCGGTCACGAATCGGCTTTAGATTTAGAACTTTCTGTCACTTATAACCCCTACACAGAAAAACTCCTCGCTGAAGATATAGCCCTAGCATCTCCCGATGTGTTTGCCGATCCTTTGCTGGAATCTTCGGGGCCGATGTGCCGCCGCATCGGATTAAAATCTATGTTGGCTGTTCGCACTTCCTATCAAGGAGAACCGAATGGAATTATTACTTTGCACCAGTGCGATGCAACTCGGCAGTGGAATCCCGACGAAATTGAACTATTAGAAGATGTTGCTGCTCAAGTCGGCATTACCTTAGCTCAAGCACAACTTTTAGAAACCGAAGTTCAGCGACAGCGACAGTTAGCAGAGCAAAATGAAGCTTTGGATCAAGCACGACAAGCGGCGGAAGTTGCTAATAGAGCTAAGAGCGAATTTTTAGCGACTATGAGTCACGAAATTCGCACTCCGATGAATGCGGTAATCGGGATGACGGGCTTGCTGTTGGATATGGAACTAACTCCAGAACAGCGGGATTTTGTGGAGACAATTCGTACCAGCGGCGATGCTTTGCTGACTATTATTAACGATATTCTCGACTTTTCCAAGATTGAATCAGGAAAATTGGATTTGGAACGCAGCCCCTTCGAGCTGCAAAACTGTATAGAAGAATCTCTGGAATTACTGGCTCCGAGAGCCTCAGAAAAAGGTTTAGAGCTGGCTTACTTTATTGATGATTCTGTTCCGAAAAACATTTTAGGAGATGTCACGAGACTGCGCCAAATTTTGGTAAATCTGCTGGGCAATGCAGTTAAGTTTACAGAATCTGGAGAAATTGTGGTGTGCTGTACGGCTAGGCAAATTGAACAGGTAGCTGCTAATAGTTCACCAGATAAAATTAATATTCTAGCGCCACAACCGCTAGCAATTAATCAGGGAGAGTTGGCACGTAGCAAACAATACGAGATTCAATTTGCTGTCCAAGATACGGGAATTGGCATTCCGCCAGACCGGATGGATCGCCTGTTTAAAGCTTTTTCGCAGGTGGATGCTTCGACAACGCGACATTACGGCGGGACGGGTTTGGGACTGGCTATCAGCCAGCGTTTGAGCGATATGATGGGCGGTACAATGTGGGTTGTCAGCCAGGTTACTCCGGGAAGTTTTAAGTCTCAACCGGGAGTTTCTGGGATCGGACAAAGTATCGCTGGAATGTCGCCTGCAGAATTTACTCCGCCGTCGATGTCGGGTTCGGGTTCGATTTTTTATTTCACGGTGACTGCGGAAGCGAATGACATCCGGGCTGAGGAAAAAAGGCCCGAATTTGCCGCTGGTAAGCGCTTGTTAATTGTTGAGCATCATGCCATTAATCGGCAAGTTTTGATCCGGCAGGCAGAGTCTTGGGGAATGATACCCGTGGCTGTAACTTCGGGTGCTGAGGCGTTGGAAATCATCAAAGGAAATTCGCCGCTCGATTTAGCTATTTTGGCGATGAATCTACCAGATATGGACGGTGTGGCTTTGGCTGTGGAGATTCGGAAATTTGAGCTGAGCAATTTGTCCGGCGGCGACGGTCTAAATCCGAATGTCAGCGTTAAAAGCCCTCGCAAAATAGCACTACCTTTGGTGCTGTTTACTTATTTAAGTAAGGCCGAAGTTTGGAAAAAACTTGAAACTACAGAAGTACATTTTTCCGCTTTTTTAACTAAGCCTTTAAAACAGTCCCAGTTTTATAATGTGTTGCTGCAAGTTTTTGGATATGTTACTGGCAGAAGCGGCAGGGGAGAAGTTTCAAATGTGGTGACTTTGACTTCGGGATTGAAGTATTTTGAAAATTCTCAAGAACAACACCGCGTGCAGCGGACGCCTGCTGTTTTGAGGCAGGTTGCGACGAATTCTGCCGGACAGGATGCAACTAATTCTGCTCAGATTCGGATTTTGCTGGCTGAGGACAATGTGGTGAATCAAAAAGTCGCTACGCATTTACTCGACAGGATAGGATATCGGGCTGATATTGCAGCTAATGGGTTGGAGGTTTTGGAGGCCTTGAAGCGGCAATCTTACGATGTTGTGCTGATGGATGTGCAGATGCCGAACATGGATGGGTTGGAAGCGACGCGCCGCATTTGTCAGGAATGGCCTGCTAACAAGAAGCCGAGAATTATTGCGATGACTGCTAATGCGATGCAGGGCGATCGCGAAAAGTGTCTGGAAGCAGGTATGGACGATTATATTACTAAGCCGGTGCGCCGGGAAGAGTTGGCGATCGCCTTGAGCAAGTGCTCACCTCTGAAGCGGGATGAATTGGATGCGGTTACTGAGCAAAACAATCAAGATATTTCTGATCACATTGACAGTGATGCTGCGGCATCTTCGAGCGTTCAACCGGGAGCCGATTCGCCGATTGATTTTCATATTTTGCAAAATCTCCGCGAGCTAGACGATGATGAAGACCCAGATTTTTTGGGGGAGCTGATTAAGATATATTTGGAAGACGCACCGCAACATTTAGAAACTATTAAGGAGGCTATTTTTCTGGGCGATGCTGATAGTTTGAAGCTGGCTTCTCACACGCTGAAGTCGAGCAGCGCCAATTTAGGAGCCGTGTCTTTTTCTGCTGTTTGCAAGGAGTTGGAGTATATGGGCCGCGTGGCAGTTGAGTCTGGAGGAGAACAGGTTTTTGATGTGAGTACGGCGCGCGATCGCCTGTTGGAAGCCCAAGCGGAGTGGGAAAAGGTGCGAGCGGCTTTTGAGACGGAATTGGAAACGGGGAAGTTGCGATCGCAAATAGGGTAATTTGTTATTTTTTATTTGTTGGTTGTTATTGGTTATTTGTCAGTTTCAATAACCAATTACCAATGCCCAATGCCCAATGCCCAATGCCCAATTCCCAATGCCCAATTCCCATATTTAACTTTCACCTAAATATGCTTTGCGAACAGTTTCATTTGACTGCAAATCGCTAGCAGTACCAGCGACTACAACCTGACCAGTTTGGATGACATAGCCGCGATGGGCTACACTTAAAGCCATGCGGGCGTTTTGTTCCACCAGTAAAATAGTTGTTCCTTCAGCATTAATATCACGGACGATCGCAAAAATTTGACTGACTAACATCGGTGCCAATCCCATACTCGGCTCGTCCAATAATAACAAGCGGGGGCGCGACATCAAAGCCCGGCCGATCGCCAACATTTGCTGTTCGCCACCGCTGAGAGTTCCCCCTTTTTGACTAATTCTTTCTCGCAAACGAGGAAATAAATTTAATGCTTTTTCCATATCGGACTTGATACCGAGAGTATCGTTGCGGAGATAAGCGCCCATTTCTAGGTTTTCTTGCACCGTCATGCGCGGAAAAATCAACCGCCCTTCGGGACTTTGAGAAATCCCCAAACGGACGATCGCCTCTGTAGATAGTGCTTCTAAAGGCTTTCCCTCAAATAATACAGTGCCTTGGCGCGGGCGCAGCAGTCCTTGAATCGTGCGGAGAGTGGTCGTTTTCCCCGCCCCGTTGCTGCCGATTAATGTCACAACTTCTCCCTGCGAGACTGTTAGCGATACTCCTTTGAGAGCGTGGATATTTCCGTAGTAAGTGTGAATGTCTTTAATTTCCAACATAATTACTCTTTCTGCTTTGTGCTTTATTATATTATCCAGACTAATTATAAATTTTTATTGCATTTATTTAAAATTAACTTTTTTTAGAGTAACCAGTAATTTTACTTAGGTCAACACCAGCCTTAGCGCCCATACAATGTATTTTTAGTAGCTGTGGCGACCAACTTTACATAATTTTTACTTAAACACAAGCTTTCTTGACAGTAGCTTTACAAAAATCTCTAAGTAAATAGGTAGTATTAATACGTAAGCGAAACCAACCGCTACATTACCAAGAACAGCACTTAAAATTTTTCAAATTTAAGGAAATTTACCATGAAATTACATCACAGTACCGGAGCGATCGCATTTTTATTAGCAACTCCTTTAGTAACCAGCTTGAGTGTAGGTATAGCGCCCAGCAGTGCTGCCACAATAGCAGGTTCAGCAGCAGCAGTAACGATTGACAACTTCAGTCACGCACCCACTGACACAGGTACATCTACTAACACTAACGCTGAGACAATAGCTAACAACGGTGCAGTCATGAGCAAAGTGAAAGCTGAGGCATTTTTTATATCTAACTGCCACGAATTGCTGGCAGCAAATCTCTCGCAAAGTGCAGTCATAGGCAGCGGGAATAACTATTCCGGTTTCGCCCAAAGTCAAGCAGCAGTGATCGGCGACTTCTCCATTGATGCTGAAGAAACTTTTTCCTTCACTTTTCAGACATTTTTAGCTCTTTTAACATCAGTTAACAACCCCCAATCCGAACGCGCCAGGGCGAATGGGAGTATATCTTTCGGCGTGATTAACACTGTTACTAACATTTTGTTAGACTCTTTTCAATTTGCCATCGGTTTAGACTCTTCTAGTGGCTTTTATGCAGATGCCTTCGTTAGCAACAGCTTTAGACCCACACAAATTAACTTTAATTTTCTGGCTCAAGAAAATGCAGCAGCTAGCCTGCTGTACACTTCTGGGGTATATTCGCGGACATTCAACAGCGCTACTAACTTAAGGTTAGTAGAACTTAAGAACAATATCGCAGAGACAGAAGCAGAAGCAGAAGCAGAAGCAGTTCCCGAACCGAGCACAGTATTAGGTACTGCAATATTTTTAGGATTGTTTGTCAGGCAGAGAAAACACAAGAAAACAATGTCGGAAGTCAAATCAAAAGTTTAGGAAAAACCCCAAATGTAAATCCGTAGGATGTGCAAGGCGCACATTTTATGGTTTCCATTGAATTGCTCGTTATAAAATGCTGTCGCCCTGGGCGGGTTGATAAATATTATCGGTTTGAAAGACAGATTTTTGGTGAAACCCGCCCCTAATTTTATTGCGGTTAATTGGTAGAACATTATATCGCTTCTTCCGAGGATAAACACTGCCGACCTCACTTATCTGTCGGCACACAATACCCATTAATCATGTCCATCTTCTTCTTTTCCTAAATATGCCTCAATTACGCGGGGATCTGAGCGAACTTCGGCCGGAGTTCCCTCAGCAATTTTAGTACCGTACTCCATAACACTCACGCGATCACTAATTCCCATCACCACCTTCATATCATGTTCAATCAGCAAAATACTCAAATTCAACTCATCGCGAATCCGATAAATAAAGCGAGTTAAATCAGCCGTTTCGTTCGGGTTCATCCCCGCCGTAGGTTCGTCCAAAAGCAGCACTTTAGGATCGGAAGCCAAAGCCCTCGCAATTTCCAATCTTCGCTGGTCGCCGTAGGAAAGGTTTTTTGCCAACTCCGACGCTTTAGCAGCACCTAAACCGACAAAATCAAGCATAGTGAGCGCTTTTATTTTAGATTCCCGCTCCTCAATCATCGCAGCGGGAGGGCGGAGGATTGCACCCAACAAACCTGTTTTCAATCGGCAGTGTCTACCTACTAAAACATTATCCAGGACAGTCATGTTGTTAAACAAGCGGATATTTTGAAAAGTTCTAGCAATGCCGAAAGTTGTCAGGCGATCGGGCGGTAAACCCGTGATATTCTTCTGTTCCAAAAGCAACTGACCGCCACTCGGTTTGTAAATACCCGTAAGCATATTGAAAAAAGTAGTTTTGCCCGCACCGTTGGGGCCGATCAAACTGGCGATCGAGCCTTTTTCCAATGTTAAACTAACCTGGTTGACTGCCGTCAAACCCCCGAATCGCATTGTAAGTTGCTGTGCTTCTAATAATGACATTTTGGTTGTGTTTCCTGATATTAGTTAAGTTGTTAAAGAGTTGCCCCTTGAGTTTTAGGACAAAAACAGTGGAAAATTAAATGAGAGACAGTTCAGCTAAGGTTTAATATCTCTCCAGCGTCTAGCTTCAATGTGGTGCTGTCTTAGCAATCGGTTAAAGTCTTCGGTATCAGTTGTTGCAATGATTACATCTATTCCTATTCTCTTAATAATGATGGCTTGAGCGGCTATAATTAAATCTGCATCGTGGGCTGCATAAGAATTATTGCGTGCAAAAGCCCATAGCTCAGCCGCTTCTTGCATTACGTTGCCCTCTTCGCAAGTCACTGGAAAATGTGTAACCCCTTTTTTTGTGATTAGCGCATCTAGCCTTTGAATAGCTTTAATAGCTTTTTGTTTCTCTTCTGATCCTGATTGGCGATCGCTGATTCGTCTGAGATGCTCGCGCCTTGCTTCATAGTTTGCGATTTCGGATATAACTACAGGAGTGTTTTCATTTATTAGCGTCGTTAACCAGTCATCACATTCACTTGCTTCTAGAATCGATTCCTTAACTTCGCTTTTAGCGTTTTGAGCCAACCTAGTTTTGATTTGCTCAAGATCGGGATGTATGAGTTGTCCGAGGACACCCGTATCTAAAAAAATTAACGTACTCATGAATTAGGTTGCTAGTTGTCCGATAGCTTTTCCAGCTCACGAAGGTCCTCTTCACGCCAGGAATGCAAAGTTTTAAGGAGTTCTTTTTTATCATCTGTTTCTATGGCATTTTTAGCTTCTTCATAGAGTGCTTTATACGAGAATTTTTTGCGATCGTGTCTATCAATTTCCCACAAAATTGCTTTGGCTGCATTTCTTATGGCTATAGCTTGGCTGGTGATTTCATCTGCTGGTCTTTTCTTGGCATAATCTTCAAATGTTTTATAGCTGATAAATGTCTGAGCTAGATCTTTGGCTAATTCGCGACCTCTTTTGGTAAAGAAGCTTAGATAATTTTCTGCAATATCTAATAAATTGATGAGTCCTGTGTAAAACAATCCTAGTTGCTTTACTTCGTTGTCTTCAAGAGATGCAGCAAGCATATAAAGTTGGGCAGACATCATTGTTCTAGATATTTTAGCCCAAAGTTGTACATTTTCTATGCCATCAACAGCTTCCTTCGGGGCAAAGTCTTTGTACTTTGTCTTAAATGCTTCGAGGCTACGTTCAAGTTCTTCTAAGCTTTTATGTCTCTCAGAAGGATTGCTTTCTGATTCAATATGGAGATAAAGGTCGTAGATTGACAGCAGCTCTCTAAGACCCTCCTCTGGTGCCAGAGCATCTTGAGATTGGAATGCTTTTTCTAAGGATTGTTGTATCGCTGCAAATTGTTCTCCAACTCCCTTAATTTCTTCGGTGTAATTGCTTTTTTCAATGATTTGTTTTGTCGCTAAAGTCATAGCTTTGAATAATTGGAGGGATTCCGCCTTGGCCAGACGATACAGAGGATGGCTAATCCTGGTGCCGTGACGGTCAAGCTGGTTAATTCCTAGTTTAGCCTACCTGAGACATTGGCAAATACTTTTGGAGGCATTAGGGTACAGCATTGATACACGCCAAACAAGGAACCGAGCCCCGACTTCCTTAATTTGACACGCACCGAGGCGATCGCCTCAGTGCCCTTATGCAACAAAAGTTAATGAGCGTGCTATTTACTTTTGTCCGACTACTTACTGCATTTTCTAGCGTACAGACAAAGTGCGATCGTCTGTACTCTGCGGTGTGTCAGCAGCAAATTGTGTGAGTTGAGTCAAATCTCTTGACTGACGCACCCTACTGTATTCTCTAACGTACAAACAAAATAGAACTTAAAAAGATTAGATTCTAGCGAACGGCCAGGGCGATATTGTGCGTGTAAATCAGCAGTCGAAAAGTTTTCAATAACTTTGAGATTGAGTTCGTCAGCCAAAGTTGCAATCTTTTCAAACTCAGTAATCCACGGTGCATACATACTTTCGTATTTATCTATGTAATCATTGATATCTTGGTAGCCCGTCGTTCTCAAAATCACCTTTTCCGACATATAATCAAAGGACAATCGGAAATTATGAACATTGTCACGAATTTGTTCTAACACAAGTATGACATCTTTTTTGTCAACCAAAGTAGTGTTGCCTTCCCACAAAAAATATGTCGGTCGAGCGAAATCAAATTCACTCTGTTTCAGCAAGGGGATTAAACCGTCTTTTACATAATCGCCGGGAAGGTAGCGGACATTCGCAGTAACTTTGTTAGCTTTGAGAATTTCTTCTTTTAATTGAAGAGTCGCGCGGTCGTCTATTTCAAAATAAGTTACTTTTTCGCCATTAATTCTAGCAGCGCGAGTATCCAAGCCTGAACCTAAAATAACTACTTGCTTGCAACCTCCTAAAATTTGATTGGACAAAACATCATCAAAATATTTAGTCCGCAACTTAACCATTTCTTTAGCGGCGGGAGAGCTTTGAGCTATGTGGCTAGCTATTTTTTTTGTTTCCTCATTCAGCCAGATTTTCACTACATGATCAGTATAGAGAGGAATTGCCTCTTCATTCTCTTCTGCTCTAAATTCCGCAACTATAAAAGCAGTACCAGTTACATTTTTCATGGCTAATCTTTCACCCTTACTAAGTAGTTGGTTAGAAATAAACATTAGATGGGGCCGGGGTTTTTACACCCATAAACTCCCTTGCATCCTAGATTCTTAGCTAAACCCGCCTACAAAATACTATGGTTTTTGCCCTTACCTACTTATTGACTTCTAGCATCTGCTAAAGACTCATTGCTCGCTTCACCATCCGAATGCAGTTCAGCTTGGTGTATCTTATCAGGAATCAGCCCCTCCGGCCGCACGAGCATCATGACAACAAGAGTTAGGCCGAATAGGAATAAGCGCATTTGAATCGGGTCTAAACTGGTGGCCAGAAAGTCTCGCAACTGGGGAATTGCAATTCTGGGGAGTACAAAAGTATTCAGAAAACCCTTGAGGACTTGCGCTAATTGTGGCAGATAAAGTCGATCGGCAGACATGATAATGATAGCGCCCAAAATCACCCCGGTCATGTTCCCCAAACCGCCTAAAATCACCATACACAGGATGATTACCGACACCGAGAAATCGAAAACGCTGGGAAAAATTGCGCTGATATAGGCGGCGTAAAATGCGCCTGCAAATCCCGAAAACGTCGCTCCCATCGCAAAAGCCGAAAGTTTGGTTTTGACTAGGTTAATCCCCATCGCACTCGCCGCTAACTCATCTTCGCGCATGGCATTCCATGCCCTGCCCAAGCGGGAATCTCGCAGCCGCGAAATCATGAAGTAAGCAAAGACAACTAGCAGTAAAATTAGGTAGTACCAGGGAAAGTAGTTGCCGGTGCTGAAAGTACCGACGATGGGGAGAGATGGACGCCCGATCGGGTTTATTCCCGCTTCGCCGTTGGTGAGGTTAAAAGGTCGATCGCACCCAACCAGACACAGCACCAACTCGGGTTTACCCAAAACAGCCGCAACAATCTTCGAGACTGGTTCGTCGATCCGAATCGCAGTTAAATTCCTAAAGACAACCGGGATAATTTCGCCAAAACCGAGGGTAACAATCGCCAAATAATCGCCCTTGAGCCGCAGTGTCGGAATACCCAGGATTACGCCCGCGATCGCAGCTACACCAGCGGCGATCGGCAATACCACCCAAAAATTCCAAGCAATATTTAACTGCCCAGAAGATAGCAAAGCCGTTGTGTAAGCGCCGATCGCAAAAAACGCCGCATATCCCAAATCCAACAAACCCGCAAAACCCACAGTAATATTCAAACCCAGCGCCAACATAATAAAGATTTGAATCTGTACTACAGTAGCAATCCAGCCGGTCTGAGCCTGAATGTCGATAAACGGAAATAGAATTAGAATAAAAGCTAATGTCACCAGAGTTGCCAGCCGCTGGCGTTCCCCCTGCAAACCCTGCAAAGCACCCATTAACGTAGCTGTCAAAATTGCGATCGTCAAACTGCAAATCCCGTACAGCAGCGTCGTCGGCAAAGCAACAGCAGGTTGACCAGAAAAAGGTCTAATCAAAACCCCTTCTACCACACTCGCAACTAACAGCCAAACTCCCAATCCCAATCCCGCTAAACTGCCGATCGCAGCACCCATTTTCGGGCTGTAAACCTTCTGATCCCGACAGCTCATAAAGCCCGCAGCCGTACCCATCAGCCAGCCGATCACGGTGCCGCTCCAACCGCCGAATAACAGAACAGTCAAAGAGCCGATAGCCCCTAAAATACCGCTCGATTTGATCGCATTAATTATTTTATTTGACATAGGAAGAAGTTATTAGTCATTAGTCATTAGTTATTAGTCAGCAGTCAGTAGTTATAGCAATCCTAAATCATTTGTGAATTTCTTACTCCCTCCCCTTAGTAAGGGGAGGGTTGGGGTGGGGTCAAAAATTTACGACTCATTTAGGATTGCTATAGATGAAAAAATGCTAGGAATCGCAGTTATAGATGCGACTGACGCGGGTAGTGCCAACTTCTGCCTCACCTCAAGCAACTCTATCGACCGCTGGCTCTGGAAACTGCCGATCGGGCTAGCTACAGTTTAGAGTCTTTTGAGTTCGATTATTGCACCAAAAGTGACGAAACTTCAAATATACTGGAACTGTTACCGCAACACGCTTCAAACGGGCGATCGCTATATGGTACAAGCACCTCAAAAAACTATCACCCTCGACGAGTTTTTGCAACTCCCAGAAACCAAACCCGCTAGCGAATACATCAAAGGTGCGATCGTCCAAAAACCTATGCCCCAAGGAAAACACAGCAAACTACAAGGCAGACTCGTAACAGTCACAAACGACATCGCAGAGAAACCGCAAATTGCCCTAGCCCTACCAGAACTTCGCTGCACCTTTGGCGGACGTTCTATTGTTCCCGATGTCGCCATTTTTCTTTGGAATCGCATTCCCCTAGACGCTGACGGCTAAATTGCCAATACATTTAATGCTCACCCAGACTAGACAATAGAAATATTGTCCCCAGCCCAAAGCCAAACCCAAGTCACAAACAATATTTTGCACTGTTTGAATGCCGGTTATCAGATAGGTTGGTTGCTATATCCCGATGAAAAAAACATTTTAGCCTATACCGCAAAGCAGCAGCCTATTTCCTTACAAGAACCAACAGATATACTTCCGATGCCCAAATTTATGCCGGAAATGCAGTTGACTTTAGGCGAAGTTTTTGGCTGGCTAAAACCAGGGAATGTTTGATTGGGCGTACAGTATTCCACTCAATTGGGAAGCGCTATCTTATACTTGAAAATAAAAAATCAATGTTGGCGATCGCCCCATTAAGTATTTTTTCAGTAGTAGGAAGATGACGGCGAACGCTGACTATTTTTCATCCTTAACATATAGTTTAAGTTTTTGCTGCATGGGTAGTCGGCTTGCTCTCCTTACATAATTCTTCACCCTAGTATGCACGACAATCAACGAATTATCCACTTAACCGAGGTCTCGGCGACCGATTTCCCCACTTCCGACAACTACACGTACAAGTGCCGGGTGCAGATGCTCTCCGATGGGCGACAATCCTTGTTGCAAAAGGATTCCTTCAGTCGCAAGCAACCAAGCTAGTTATTGGCTCTGAAAACCAGGGAGACTGCACGATCGCCATTACCCTATGCTACCGGGAAGGAGACATCACTCAGCCTTGGCAAGATGCGGCAACGGTGACATTGGCGACGCAGGATTGCCTCAATGGTGAAAGCAGCGCCGAGTGAGAATTTCTGATCGCGAACTGGAATTTAGCACCTCAGTTGAAGGTGAAAACTCGCCTCACCCACAGTACCAGTGAAGGAAGTAGCAGCACACTGACGCTCTTGGGACATCAAAACGGAAATCGTCCCCTCCACGCGCCAGGAACTCAAAGCAACGGCAAAAGTCAATTCGAGATGGCCGAAATAGTTTCCCTCACACCACAAGAGGAAGTCATTTTAGCTATTTTATACCAACTTTTATTAACATGACTTGACTGACATTCAAGACATTCCATGTATTTTTATTTAATGTTCATTATTTTATCGCTCTTTCACTCCCTCGCTCGATCGGATCTCATTTCAGCAACGCTGGTTTTCTATAACTGCGATCACTTGGGGAGAATCTTTCAGATACATGATAAAACTGTTGACTCTTCCTATTTCTATTTTGCACTTATAAATAGGAATTTTTAAGCACAACTCGATATCAGACAATTAAAACAAGAATTACGCAGGAGAAAACCTGCAACCTTTTGGGGGAGCAGGCTGTGAAGGCTCCCCCTCTTTGCTGGTTAGCGTACTCCACTTGACCAAGATATCTTCCAAGGTGTAAAGTTAGTTAGCTAGCGCTGCCCTTGTCTAAGTTCCACTAGCTTACTGCGTAGCTTTATAGGTCAGATGTTTTTTATATCATCAGAGCCAACATGAAAATTCCAATTTATAGGAGCACCACTTATCTCCTGATATCAATTCTTGTAGTTGCAGCTATTTGGAGATTTCTTCATATCGATCAGCCATTTATTGATAGCTTTAGTTGGCGTCAGTCAAGCACAGCCATGATGGCCGAAAATTTCTATCGCAAAAATTGGAATATCTTCTACCCTGAAGTTAGCTGGGATGGGCCAGGACCTAGCTATAATGGACGGGAATTTCAAACAGTTACTTATATTACAGCCCTTCTCTATACTTTATTGGGACAGCATGATTGGGTGGGACGCAGCGTCGTTGTCCTGTTTAGCTTGTGGGGAATATTTGCCTTCTATCAGTTAGTTTCTCATATTTGGGATCGGGATCGCGCTCTTATGAGTGCCGCAATTCTCGCAATTTTTCCAGGCCATATATATGTGGATCGGTCTTTCCTTCCCGACCCGGCAATGGTGGCATTAGTTGTAACAAGTTTCTGGATGCTGATTGCTTACCTACAAACTGACCGCTGGTACTATTTATTGCTTGCCACCCTCTTTGCAACTTGGGGCTTTTTAACCAAACTACCAGGTTTAATCATTGGCATTCCGATGCTCTATACAATATTTGTTGTCCTGGGCCATCGAGGATTACTGCGCCCGAAAAAGCTGATAGTAATTGGAGTCGCTGCCATTTCCATCCTCCTGCCAGTAGCTGCCTATTATTTGTGGGCGAGGCATCTTGCTCTCACCTATCCGCCTTACCACTTTGCGGGCAGCGGGAACTGGCTCTGGGATCATGGGTTACAGGAATGGGTACAAAAGAAATATTTTCTCCCTGAACTTTATCATCTTATTTCTCGGCGGATTTGGACATATCCCATCATGCTACTTGTTGCTATTGGTTTATTCGTTCCCCCTCATTATAAAGTTGCTACCCAAGAATCAGAACAGCAGCCAAGTAATGTAGCCGCACGAGTACCAGGGATGTTTCATTGGTGGATACTTGCTTTTGCCATTTATTACTTCATTGGCGCTCAACAGCTCGTTACAAATTACTCTAATTTAAATATTGTTAACCCAGCCGCCGCCGCTCTAGCAGGAAATGGCGTGATAGCACTTGCTTCATTCGCCAAGCGAGCCGGAGGTTCATCTTCTGCATTAGCTCTCATAACGGCAATACTACTAATCATTTCTGGAATTGGTTATAGACAGTTAAACCGATGGTGCTATTCTCCGGTGGCCAAAGATGGCTACGAACTAGGGATAGCTTTGCAGCAAATAACTCAACCAAGCGACCTTGTTGTTACTATAGCTAATCGTGGAGGGGGCGATCCCGTCGCTATCTATTATAGTCGCCGACGTGGCTGGGTTTTTCCTCCTGCTATTTATTGGGGTTCTCCTCCTTCGAGTCCTCAAGAGAGCATGAGAAAGAATAGTATTTATTGGAAATATCCCATAACCGAGGATACTTTAATTGCCATCTTGGAAGATTTGATTACCCAGGGAGCAGATTGGATGGGAATTGTTAAATATGGCAATAATCAAATTGCAAAAGATAACCCTAAATTGGTTGCATACATTCAAAAAAAATTGGAACTCTATCAGGAAACACCCAACTGGGTCATTTATCGAATTCCTCCCAAAATTAAAACAACCAAGCGCTCAAACTAGGGTACTTTGGGGTCTTCTTTGTCGGGAGTAGATTATTGGAATGGCATGAGTGAGTGGGTTACTGGACAATCCACATAAGCTGTTTTGCATTTAAAGTGTGATACAAGCATTACCGCTGAGGGGGGTGACAACTAGAGTCAAAACATTGATATAATCAATGACATAGCCCTCATACCCCTCGGAAAAAATCGTAGTTTATTGCGCCTAATTCCGATTAATGAGCGTAATAATCTATTGACTTGCATTCCATGCCAACTCCCTCCGCCTCGCTGCGCCCAACATTTACCCTATAATCCAATCCAAAAACTACTATGGCGAGGTATCGAGCGCCCGTATTCAGTTAACCTACCCACATATTTTTGACTTCCCATTGCCTTGATTGTTTGACATTGAATCACAGCACAACTTTAAGCAACGGCGTTTGTCGCCATCTGCGAGAGGTTTTTTCGCTCCTGAGATCCCAATAATCCGCCTAAATAGTTCCTAAACTTCCGTTTTTGGGCTTGATGACCAAAGATATCGTCAAATCTTTGACACCATTTATCACAGCAGGGGGGCATGGCGGCGGGGGTCGTCTCTTTCATTGCTCATTGTTTAAAACGTTATATACTTGCTCTTCAAGCATTAGAACTCATTTAGCTCATATTTTTTGTTGAAGTCCCGATAAGTATCTCTTGCCATTATTTAAACCCAGCAATTTCAAACCTTCTCCTGGACATTCTCGCCCAACAAGCCCCCTGGCCGAAAAGCCAAAATCACCACCAAAACGCCAAACACCCAAGCATTAGTCCAGCGGCTCGACAAATACTGATCGCTCAAAGACGACAGCAACCCAATCAAAACCCCCCCTAACATCGCCCCGACAATATTCCCAATCCCCCCCAAAACCGCCGCCGTAAAAGCCCTCAAACCTGCCGTAAACCCCATCGTAAACACAATAGTATTGTTGTACAAACCAACCAGAATCCCAGCCGAACCAGCCAAAGCTCCCCCAATCAAAAAAGTCAGAGCAATAATCTGATCCACATTAATTCCCATAATTTTAGCAGCATCGCGGCTTTGAGCCGTTGCCCGCATCGCCTTTCCCAGACGAGTGTATTGCACAAACACATGAAGCAAAACCATCAATACCACCGCCACCACCAACACAATTAAATCTTTCGTAGTAAATACAATACTCGTTTGAATTCCCAAAGCTTTGAAAATATCAACTCGCGGTAACAAATCGGGAAAGCTTTTCGGAGCCGCAGAATTAGAACCCATCACCGGAATAAAAGCTTTCAATCCTCCCCAAAACAGGCCCATATTTTGGAAAATAAAAGAAACTCCAATTGCAGAAATTAAAGGAGCTAAACGAGGAGCATTTCGCAAAGGCCGATAAGCATACTTTTCCACAACAATATTGAGTCCAGCACAAAACACCGAACATACAATTAAAGCAACTAACATCACCGGTATAGCAATAGCCAAAGGTGCGCCATCTTGCATCCCAAAAGCCCCGAACACGGTTAGGGAAGCAAAAGCCCCCAACATATATAAATCGCCGTGAGCAAAATTGATTAACTCAATAATGCCATAAACCATAGTGTAACCCAAAGCAATAATTGCAATCAGCGCGCCGTTGACAAGACCAACTAATAATTGTTGAATCAAAACTTCAGGATTGCTGACTATTTCTCCAACGATTTTTGGCAAATCAAATCCTGCGATCGGGCCTAATAGCAAAACTATATAAACTACACCTAGATATAAGAGAATACTTTTCCAGTTCTTCATGTTTTTGAGTAATTGGGAATTGGGAATTGCGAATTGGGAATTGCGAATTGGGAATTGCGAATTGGGAATTGCGAATCGAGAATCGGGCATGGGACATTGGAGGGAGAAGGAAAAAGGCATAATTTTTTATTATCCCTTCTTCCTTCTTCCTTCTTCGCGATATCCGTTACATCCGTTACATCAGTTATAAAATCCGTTGCCGAACTTCCCTCTTCCTTCTGATTAATTATTCGGTCTTGAGCGCATTCACGAACTCCCACTTGCCACCTTTAACAACATTTCCTGACATTGTAGTCAAGCTCGTGTCGCCGTTGGTGTCAAAACTCCAAGTGCCGAGTACCCCGTTAAAATCTTTAGTTGCCAAGACAGCTTCGCGGATAGCAGCGCGGTCATTTTTGCAAACTTTATTAATTGCGCCGATCGCAACTTTAGCAGCTTCATAGGCATAAGCTGCATAAGCTTCCGGTTCAGCATTATATTTTGCCTTGTAACTTTCGTACCACTTCGCGCCCGCACCAGTCAATTCTTGAGGAGGCAAGCCGCCAAAAGTAGCGTAAATTCCTTCAGCATCTTTGCCCGCCGCGTCAATTAAAGCTTGCTCTTTAATGCCGTCGGGCCCCATGAATTTAACTGCATCAGGCGTCATTCCGACATTTCTCATGTCTTTAATTATTTGTCCGGCATTGCTTTGAGTAGTGCCTCCAAAGTAAATCATGTCGGGATTTAAAGCTTTGATCTTATTCATTAACGCCTTGTAGTCGCTAGCTTTAATATCAATTCCCTCTCTTCCGAGGACTTGAATTCCCAACTTTTTAGAAGTTGCTTCAAAAACATCAGCGATGCCTTTGCCGTAGAGTTCTTGGTCGTCAAGAATGTAGACTTTTTGCACGCCTAAAGATTTCGCCCAGTTGGCAGCTACAGCCCCTTGAAGGTCGTCAGCGGGGACAACGCGGGTGAAATTGCGAGTGCCAGCGGGATAATAAACGTTGGGTTCTTTGGCTTCGCCTTTTCCTGGTTTAGTCAGTCCCGGATAAGTGTTGGCCGGACTGATCATGACGATGTTAGCTTGGTTGAGCACCGGAATGGAAAGTTTGGCGGCACCGGAGTTATAGTGACCAATGACGGCAACTACGGAACCGTCAGCGACTGCTTTGTTGGAGTTCGACGTTACTTGGGCCGGGTCCCATTTGCCGGCGGCGGCGGTGGCGTCATCGAAAACTTCGTATTGGATTTGGATTTTGCCGTCGCAAGCTTTGGAGTTGGTTTCGGCGAGGGCTTGTTGGATGCCGTTGACCATTGTTTGAGATTGACCCAAGGCGCTGCCTGTCATCGGCAGCATGGAGACAATTTTGACAGTATTTGGGTCTCCGGGGCTGCTGACTGCGACGGGAGTGGCTGCGGGACTGGTTCCGGGGCTGCCTCCGGGAGTTGTGGCGGTGGGTGCTTGAGGATTTTGACAGCTAGCGCACAGAGAGGCTATTCCGGCGGCAAAAAGTAATTTCCGCAATCCTCCGACGCCGAGATTGTGTGTTGAGTTGATTTTTGGGGATGTGGCACTTTTGCCCCCTGACTTCTTGGAAAAGTTCATAGGTTGGTTCGTTTGTTGGTTGCGTTTTAGCATATTTCCACTGTTTTAAGTATGTAGTCAAGGGTTAGCACAAATTTTCAAATTTTAGACCAACTTTTAAAGATACACCGCTGCAACAAGCTGTTTCTCTCGTTTTCTATCGTTCCCAGCCTCTGTTTCTCGTTCCCAGGCTCTGCCGGGGAATGCCTACCGGGAGGCTCTGCTTCCAGCACACGAGGCAGAGCAAGAGCGAAATGGGTTTGCAGGCAGAGCGTGGGAACCAGTTAAAACCAGTTAAACCAGTTAAAATTTAAAAGAGAAAGGAAAATACAGATTTCCTTTCCCTTTTTCAACCCCCCAGCGTCAAATCAGCTTGATTGCCAAATCAAAGATGAATCCCTTTTTTCCTGTGAGCGTTCTGCACTAAAATATTCATAATTAATCATTACTCTAGCTCCTTTAACGGTTCAAAAACCAACAGCGAATCGATCGCCCCAATTGCCTCCGACATTCGCAACTCGTGCGTTCCTCCCACCGTAATATACCGCTTTCCTTTCTTCTGAAGAACCTCAACAAACCGCTGGTGCATAGTCATTCGTAAATGTTCGCTTTCTCGCGTTCCATCCTGAACAAACCCGAAATCCGGCTGAGTCAAAATATATAAATCGTAGCGGCGGCTGTCTGCAATTTGCTCGATCATCGGGTGTTCCGAACCAACGTAACGTTTGTGCCAAATACAAGTCGCTAAAGAATCTGTATCGCAGATAACTACTTTGTTAGCGCGAGTAGCAATATCGTCTTCTATAGCAGCTTGTTTCTTGGCAATTTCTACAAATTCATAGCTGTCCCAAATTTCAGGATCGGGGGAATATTGCCTACCTTCCCAGTAACACCTGCCGTATTCGGGAACCCAAACAGTTTGGTAGTGCTGTGCGAGCGATCGCGCCAGGGTAGTTGTGCCGCTCGATTCTACACCCAGCACGCAGACTCGTTTGGCAAAGTAGGCCTTGGCTGGGGGAGTCAGCATTTGCCAGTGTTCGGCTAGGTGCGATCGCAATTCCTTTCCAGAAATCGGGAATTTGAGCCGTTCGCGATCGACTGCAAAGTGTTGAGATCCCATCAGTTTTGCCCAAGGTTCGCCGTAATCTTCTGAAGTAAAAGCGATATCGGGTTTTCGCCCGGAAAGCACCTCAAGAGCCCTCTGAGCCCAAGGTTCGGGGGCTTCCGGCAAATTGTCGAGCACTTCGATAACTTCTGCGTCGGGATGCAAAAACCGAATCCAGTCGGCTCTAACGCTTCCTGCAACTGCTTGATTTGTTTTGTAACAGGCGAGAACGATTAAACGGTCAACCTTTTTTTTAGCTTCTCGAATTAAGTAGTCGTGTCCTTTGTGGAAGGGGTAAAATTTGCCTACAGTAACACCGAGTATCATAAAGATTGCTGCTGTTTTAACTTTTGTTCCGAGTAAATCCTCTGAAAATTTTGCAGTCCGTAAATTGCCATCAACCAAAATATCGCGTACAAAATACTCGTCAGATATAGCCCGCGCGAGGCATACAAGGGAACGTAAATCGTGTCTGCAAGAATCCACAAATACCAGCTTTCGAGATAGCGTTCCATCAGGTACAACTGGGCGATCGCGCTTAAGATGGTGGTCAGGGCGTCCCAAAATGGTGCTGCACCGCCCAAATATACTAATACTGTTCGCAAGCCAAATACGCCAACTGTAACTAAGACTGCGGTGAGGATGAGCCAGCGTTGGGGAATGCGACATACAGGTTTTTCTGTGCTGTTTTCGCCGCCCCGCAGCCAAATATAAATTGCTTGCAAGCTCGTGATTAAATAGAAGGTTTGAATCGCAACTTCGCCGTAAAGTTTAACTTTATAAAACACCGCAGCGTAGGCGATAACTCCGATTAAGCCGATCCACCAGCCTAGGGGATTGTTTTTAGCAAGTAGCCAAACGCTCCAAGCAGATGCGATCGCGGCTATCGCTTCGATTAAGTCGAGTTGGATAGCGACAAACCACTGAACTGAAAGCAGGAGCACGAAGATGCTTGCTGCGAAGCCGATTAAGTTTGGCAGGTTCGCTTTTTTCATGGCAATCCCTATTTCGGCTGGCTATATTGACTGCGAAATCAAATCCGAATCCTTTTTCTCCTTTGAGCGATCGACACTAAAATCTTCATAGTACGATCGCTCAGTATTCACATCCCACAAATCGTGCTTTTCGCCGAGAATATTTCTCACAGCCAGGATTCCCGTCAGCATGGAATGGTCTTGGTTGTTGTATCGGTGCATACCGTTTCGCCCGATTGTCTGCAAATTCTCAAATCCCTTCAAAAAACCTTCAAGTACCTGCAAGTGTCCTCGATATTCCCCATCATAAACTGGATAAGCTTTAAGTTGCCGTATCACAACTCCATCTTGCACATCAGCAGTTGTTGCTAACCCCAAACCAACCAACTCGCGAGTTGCTAATTCGACAAGTTCCGCGTCCGACATTTCCCAAATCTCGTCGCCTACGCTACAGAAATATTCCATTCCTAAACAACTTTTGCTGACATCAGGAACTAAAGCGGCGCTCCAATTCTTAAAGTTTTGAATTCGTCCCACTTTGACTTCGGGGGAGTGAATGTAAATCCAGTTGTCAGGAAACAAATCCTTGCGATCGACAATCAGCGCTACAATCAAAAAATCTCGATATTTGAGCGATCGCGCGGCGTGCAATACCTCTTCGGGGGGCTGCGGTTTCATTCTTGCTACCAGCGCCGATATCGGCATACTCGTAATGAAATTATCAGCAGAATATTGAACTAATTCTCCGTTTTGCTCCGCAGTAATACTTTTAATCTTATTACCTTCACGCTCAAAGCTAATCACTTTAGTATCGAGATAAACTTTGCCGTCTTTATTCTCCACAGCTTCCGCAAACTTTTCCCACATCATCCCCGGGCCCAAAGCTGGATAATCAAACTCTTTGATTAATGTTTTAGTGTCGTTGCTGCCAAACAAAGCATTAATAATTGCAGTAGTAAGCGACAATCCTTTAATCCGCTGCGCCGCCCAATCTGCTTGGATTTCCGAACAAGGAATGCCCCAAACTTTTTCAGTGTAAGTCTTAAAAAATGTTTTATACAAGCGTTCGCCAAAACGATTGATCACCCACTGTTCAAAAGTTTTTTCTTCCGTAAGTGGCCAAATTCTCACTTTCAGATAACTCAAAATAATCAGCGTACTCTCAATTATGCCCAAATTAAAGAGAGTATTGAAGGCACTGATCGGATAGTTAAAAAATTTCCCTCGATAAAAAATTCGCGACAATCGTGGCACTTTAATAAACTCATTTCCCAGCACCTCTTGCCACAAATGCTGCACAGCTTCAACTTTAGTATAAAAGCGGTGGCCGCCAATGTCGAAACGATAGCCTTTGTAGGTTTCTGTGCGAGCTATTCCCCCAACTTTATCACCTTTTTCTAGTACAACAGGGATGATGCCTTGCTTGACTAGCTCGTAAGCTGCCGTCAAACCCGCAGGGCCTGCACCGACGATCGCAACAGGATAATGTTTCACTCAGCCTACCTCCAGCTTTTTTATCCAAACTATACAGTTATTTATAACTTGTCCAAGGGAGAGATGCACCCGTGAATACCCTGATCAACTATCGATCGACCTGATGTTTAAGCACAATTTACCTTGATTTATTGAGCGGATACCGGCAAGCTAACTTTGCCAGTCACAGGCTTTTTTTGGTATAAGTAGCGACCCGTGCCGATCGCGAATGCCAGTCCGCTGTAAAAGTAGAAAAGCCAGTGCCACGGAATAGTTTTCAGGGCAAATAGGATACCGTGTTTACTGTGAAAAAATCGGTAAAGTGGTGCATTAATTGCTACCAGCGGTATTGCCAGCAAACCAGCCAGTAGCAGAAAGCTCAGCGACCAGCACGTCCCCAAAACTGCCAGCAGCACTGCATAAGTTAAAATCACGCTGATGCGGTTTGAAACTTGCAAGTTGAGGTCGTTATTCAATTTGCGATCGCGCCAAATCAGTTCTGTCCAAGGCAGTGCTCGGTAGAAAAAGTCAGCTTTCACCATACCCATAGGTTTCCACCGCTTTAAATGCTTCACCTGCAATGTTTTGCACAGCCGAATGTTATAACCTGCTTGTTTCAAACGGTAGCCGAACTCAATATCTTCGATCGAAGCTTGGCGGTAACTCTCATTAAAGCCACCCATTTGCAAAAAAATTTCCCGGCGAATCACTCCGCAAGCGCCCCAAAAAGTCGAAGCTTCTTCGTTACCTGTTTGGTGCACGTAGTGGTGCAGCAAGTTCCTGTACTGCGATAGAAAATCAGGATCTCCAGGATCATCGTCGTAAGAGCCAATGAAAGCAGCTAAGTAGGGATTATTTTTGAACACCGATATCGCATAGCCCACAGCTTCTGGACAAACAGCCACATCAGCATCCACAAAAAACAGAATATCTCCCTTTGCAGCCTGGGCACCCAAATTCCTTGCCCGCGCTGGCCCCCCGCATTCGGGAATCCTGATCACTTTGGCGCCGAATTCCTTGGCCAGACGCCAGGAACCGTCACTTTCGCCATCTGCTACTACAATAATTTCTATCGGTTTGGGCACAGCTTGAGCCAGTTTTGACAAACAGGTGCGGAAGTAAGAGCCCCCGTTGTGGACTGGGATAATAACGGATACAGTGGGGTCGGCGGTAGAAATCATTACCTAAATTGTTTAAGTTGCAGGGGCTAAAATTTGCTGGGATTTTATTGTTGCTACTTTACGAAGGGTAAAATTAGCTCTACTTTTTTATTTATAACTCGATTGCTGTTTGTATTCAACTAGATTTTTTGCTGGCATTCTCGATTGAATTTTCCCCAATTCATACCTGTATTCTACGCCATATCTTGCTGAGACTGACCTGATGCAGACAACAGCTTTACAAAATCTTTAAATATAGGATTGTTTGTGTAAAGTTGGGAAAAAGCCCCAGCAGCATTTTGGTGGGGCTGTGCTGCAATACACAAGACTTTGATTTTATAAGTAGGCACACCGTATAAAATCAAACATAATTTATACGGATACCCACGAACTGTCAGCACTTGCGCGGTATAATTTTTTTTACAGACCTCATCCGCGAGTGACTCCTGCACCCAGTCTCGATCGCGACTGCGGAGTCAATGCACATTTTATTACTTTTGGCAAGATATTTTAAATATACGTCAAATATACGTCTTAAAATTTCTGACGCTGTACGATCGAGCTTTCGTAATTTGCTAACATACCCTTAGCTAGCTCCCTTTGAACCAAAACTTTTACAGAAACCCTTTTTTATATTACATGAACACCTCCCAAAACACTTTAAATCAGCCATTAGTTTCAGTCATCATACCAGCTTTCAACGCTGACAATTTTATTGCTAAAACCTTAGAGTCTGTTTTATCTCAAACTTATCAAAACATAGAAGTTTTAGTAGTTGATGACGGTTCTACAGATACAACAGCCAAAATCGTCCAATCTTTTGCTCAAAAATATAGCCGAGTCAGCTTATTCCACCAGCCAAATTCCGGCGTCGCCGTCGCCCGCAACCTAGCAATTGAAAAATCAAAAGGCGAATATATTGCTCCCATCGATGCCGACGATATTTGGTATCCGCAAAACCTAGAAAAACAAGTGAAATGCCTGAATTCCTCAGCACCATCTGTCGGAGTTGTCTATTCCTGGTCAGTTGATATAAATGAAAAAAACTTGCTCACAGGTGGATTTTATAACTCCACCATCGAAGGAGAAGTTTACACAGCATTAATTTATAAATATTTTATAGGCAATGCCAGCTCATCTCTAATCCGCCGCGTTTGTTTTGCAAAAGTCGGCGGTTACAACGGCCAACTTAAACTAGAAAATGCTCAAGGCTGCGAAGACTGGGAACTTCACCTCCGCATAGCCGAACATTATCAATTTAAAGTCGTACCAGAATACTTAGTGGGCTATCGGCAGATTGCCAGCAGTATGTCTAGCAACTATGCAGCAATGGCAAAATCTCACTCTTTAATTATGGCCGATGTCCGGCAGCAACATCCCGAAATTCCCAGCAGCATTTATCGCTGGTCTAGCAGCAATTTTTACATTTACTTAGCTGTCAAAAACAACCGCAGCGGCAATCACCGTAGTACATTATCTTGGCTGTATCGAGCTTTCAAAGAAGATTTATCAATGGCACTTTTGCGCCACAATTTGTATCTGCTCTTTCTAGAAAGTATATTAAAAATAATAGTTACACCGCCACCTGCCTCCGGGTTACAGTTAAAACCAGCATCTGAATCGAGTGAAGGGACGACACTGGCAAGGATTGAGGCGCGGACGAAAGCTCACAGAATGTTGCCATCGCAGGTATACGAAAGAATGCGATTCAATAGTTTAGGAAATCGAAAATCTACATAAACCCTAAATTGAAAAACCCGGTTTGTTGAAGAAACCGGGTTTTTCAGGAAGCTAGAGGGGGTTTAATTCTGCCTGGTTGGTCGATCAAGAATGAGGAAAGAGGGTTAAATAAAAAAATCTAAATTTTCCATTCTTCTTTCTTCCGACAGACATCGGACTGACATCCGTTACAAAATCCGTTGCCGAACTTCCCTCTTCCGTCTACTTAATCTCTCTAAGCGTGAGAAGCGGTAGCAGTTTGAGCTTTTGGGTGCTGGCCGTCTGGCGCAAGGGATTCCCCTTCAATAAACGAGCGCAACATCCAAGCCATTTGCTCGTGCTGTTCCATCAAACCAGTCAAAAAGTCTGCGGTTCCATCATCCTTAAACTCTTCACCGCACTGTTCAACGTGTTTGCGGAGATTGCGAATAATCAGTTCGTGGTCATCAACTAAACGCGCTACCATTTCTGTAGCCAAAGGCAAATCGCCGATATGTTCTTGAATCGAGCCGTACTTCAGAAAACCCTCAGCAGTACCAATTGGATAGCCACCTAAAGTTCTCACCCGTTCGGCCATAGCATCGATATTTAATGTTAACGCCTGATAGTGTTCTTCCCACAACTGGTGGAGCGATCTAAACTGTGGGCCAACTACATCCCAGTGATACTTTTTGGTTTTGATTAACAGCAGATAAGCATCTGCCAGGTCGTGATTCAATAGTTCGATAACGCCTGCACGCTGCTCGTCAGATAGACCTATGTTTAACTTACGCATTGAAAATTGTTCCTTCAAATCTAACTTTACTATTAGAACAAATTTCGCCCGCCACTTACATCAACCCAGAGGACGATCGAAGACGATCGCACTTTAGTAAAATATCTGCTTTTCAGGTGAAAGTAATTGCAATATTGATACCCTTAGATAGATGCAATCAAACTTCTTGTTCCGCAGCGCCTTTGTTTGGCGATCGCACCGATTGGGCTGCAGGCGATCGCCCGCTCAATCCCGCTATAGAAAAAGGCTGCATTCTGATTGCCAGTAAAAATCAAGGAATTTATAAGGAATTTATGCCGAAGTTAACGAACATCACACACACTTAATTGTGTGGGCTGCTTTCAATGACGGCATAAGAGATTTGCAATGAAATATAACCCCATTTATCATAGAAGGCTAGGAAACAGATTGTCGGACATGAGCGGTTCTGATCTGTGTGATTGGGATGCTACAAATGATATTGAATGAAACCGTTAAATCGACGTTGAAGGATGCTGCCAAGAAACAGACGGGTGATCGCTGTCTAAACTTTATGGCAAAAGTGGCGCAAGACCCCGATCGAATACAGCCGTGAAACCCTTTGTCGCATCTGGTAGACCGCCGGGAGAAACTGTTTGCTCGCTTCACCATCAGGAACACTTGCTGCTGTGACCACCACAGCACTAAGCCGAAGCTATCAACGGCAGTGTCGCGTTTTCGCCCCGCATGGAGGCCTTGTCAAACCCCACACTCGGATGAACCATCGTTGCAATGGCAACTGTTTAAACCTGGTTCTTGATGGATGACGCGTCCAGGACAGATTTAAAAAGCAGTCCTCTGTGTTTGCGCGAAGGAGGAGATCGAGGGCATTGCAGTTTGTCCTATCTGGGGAATACGGGGTAAAGTAGCGTTAGGAAAGATTTATCCATACTTTGACTAACTGTGCTACTTTCATTGTTAGCTGTAAACCATCATGCGGGAAATCTGCCAGAGCGTGGAAACCATATTTCAACTGCTGTTAGACGAACTTAAAAAGTCCACTCGCGCGTCTGAGCAGAACTGCCAAGATGTAGCAGGGCGCCTCGCAGCAGAAGTCAACAGGATATGCACAGAAAGCCAGCGGATTCAATCCTCCGGAGATATAGAAGGTTCAGCCCAGAGCCTCGCTCAGCACCGCTTGCAACAATGCCTCCACTATTACAATTTAGGCTCCGGGCCCGGGCGAGTAGAATTGCACAGTACCCTCAGCGCGATCGTCTATCGCTACATCACCCCTCCGCAGGTGCAGTCTAGCTATCAGGCGCGAGTAGAACTGATCAAAGATTTTTTGCAAGGGTTTTATCTCGAAGCTTTAAAGGCATTCCGGCGCGAAACCCAACTACCACCCACCTACAGTCCCCGCACTCGCTTAGAACTAGCAGAGTACATGGCCTTTGTAGAGCGTTTCGGCAAGCGGCGCATTCCTTTACCTCGGAACCGCAGCCAGCAACTAATTATTTTACGGGCCCAAACCTTTTCCCAGCAGCAGCCCAAAGAAACCTCCGTAGATATGGAACAAGCCGCCGACGGAGGGGCTTCAGATTCCGACCAAACTTGGAACGACACCTCGGTGCACTCCGTGCGGGAAGCGATGGCCGGACAGGGTTCGGCGGCAATTCGTCCCGTAGGCGACGAGTCAGAATCTCTGCGGCAAAACGTGATTGAGGAATTAGTGGCTTACTTGAAAGAGCGCAACCAACAAGACTGCGCCGATTACTTCGTGCTGCGCTTGCAAGACTTGCCGACTAATGAAATAGAGTCGCTTCTGGGCATAACTCCCCGCCAAAGAGACTATTTGCAGCAGCGCTTCAAGTACCATTTGCTCAGGTTCGCCATGTCGCATCGTTGGGAACTCGTTCACCAGTGGCTGGAAGCAGACTTAGATCGAAATCTGGGTTTGTTGCCTTCTCAGTGGCAGGCTTTTGGCGAGCAAATTGGCCCAGAGGGACAGCGTTTGCTAAAGTTGAAGCAACAAGGTCTGTCAGAGTCAGCGATCGCGCAAACCCTCGGCAGCACGGTAGCCCAGGTACAGAAACGGTGGTTTAAATTGCTGGAACTTGCCTGGGAATTGCGAAATCGTTCAGATTCCGGAGAAGGGGCATCTAGTGATGAATAACGAAACGAACAGGGATGCAGAGGCTTTCGATCGCCATTTTTTAGACTGGATATTGCAGGCGCCGATCGCGAATACCTCTAACGAAGATGAGGAAAACCTCAATCCATCCCCTCGCTCAGAAGAGTGGGGCGACACAGAAGACAATTCCGGGGTGGAATATTGGGAATGGGACGAACCAGACCCGCTGGACTATCAAGTGGGGGCGCACAGCAATGCACCCGCACAACCGCAGACAATTGGAGAAATACCGACCGTGCAAGACCGTTTTCAGACCTTGTTAAAAGAAAGGCTTAGAGCCGAAATTGAATCCAACCCGCCGCTGTTCCCCTGGGAAACAGAATTCAAAAGCTACGACCACGATTACCCAGACGATGTAGCCCCGCAATGGGTTCCCCCCCTACACATCTGGACTCCCCAACTGCAAAATATCAGGTGGGGCCGCCTGCCAATTCCGATCGCCCAAGGGGTTTTTGCTCAACTGCTAGAACCTTGTCAGGAACTGGTAATGTCGTCGCTGCGGCAAGGCTCGAAGTTAGTTCGCGCTGTAGATAGCTTATTTCCGGGCCAGTCTCAGGAACTCAACGAATTAGCTGGTTTAGTGCTCAGAGGTTCTTTGCGGGGACTTCTAGATTTAGAAGATTTCCCGAATTACGAAGCCGCGAGTACCGATCAACAAATGGTGCTGTCGTTGTTGGCAGCCAAGGAAATCATTGAGTCTCTAACTTTGGATTGTCCTGTGAATCAGCCACCGGTTTTCCGGGAGTGGCTGACTGGTTTGGGTTCGCTGACTCTGGAGGCTCAATACCTGTCGAACCGCAACAGAGAACAGCCCATGCCTTGTTTAAGAGTTGAGTGCCAATTTCCGGGGGCAGGAAGTTTGGAACTCAAGGGAGGAGATGCCGAAGCAACTGCACATCGTCCAAATTCCGGGCATTTAAGTGTTGAGTTGTTTGACCCACAACCGAACAAGACTTATGCCCTAGAAGTTCGATTCCAAAACTTCGAGACTAGACCTTTGATGTTTGCTATTCGTCCAATTTGGACAGGACAAGATAGCAACTAGAAAGGTCTAATTAGAGTAAATAATTTAGGTTTTTACTCTCTGGTTTGACCTCACACAAAAACAGATGCAATTCCTCGACTGCTGTCGTGGAAAGTGAAAAAGTTTAGATCTTAGTTCAAGCCCCCAGATTCATCTGTGGAGTCAATCTAAAATCTAATGACAGAAAAATAAGATTTAGATATTAGTTGGAATCCAGATTTATCTGTGGATTTAATCTAAAATCTAAAATCTAGAATTGTTTGACAGGGAAATAAGATTGAGAGATTAGTTAAAACCCAGATTTATCTGTGGATTTAATCTAAAATCTAAAATCGTTTGACAGGGAAATAAGATTGAGAGATTAGGTAAAATCCAGATTTATCTGTGGATTTAATCTAAAATCTAAAATCTAAAATCTAAAATAGTTGGATGGGTGCACATGACAACTGATAACCTGCGAAATATACCTGTTTTGGGTAAGCTGTGGGAGCAGATTGAGGCCATGCCTCCGCCGGTGATTGAGGATTCTTTACTGCTGCGAATCCTAGTTCAGTTGTTGGTAATTGTGGGAATTGTAGCTACTGACGTTGCTGCTGAAGAAGCCCAGAACCTGTGGGCTGTGCCTGTTAGTATTGTGGGAGCAACTTGGAGTTGGTACCGCCGCCGCGATCGCAATGTAGCTGCTAAGTTCTGCATAGCTATTGGAATGCTGGTGGCGCTGTTCGCTTTTTTTAGCCGCTTGGTGGGAGAATTGAACGATACGCGGTTAGTTTTGGCGCAACTGTTAATCCAACTTCAAGTGCTGCACAGTTTCGATTTGCCCCGCCGCAAGGATTTGGGCTATTCGATGGTAATCGGGCTAATTTTGTTAGGGGTGGCAGCGACTCTCAGCCAAACCTTGACTTTTGGGCCGCTGTTGTTGGTGTTTTTGGCTTTAGCGCTTCCGACTTTGGTTTTGGATTATCGATCGCGCTTGGGATTTTTGAAGCCAGAGGCCCTTGGCCAAAAAGCACAAGGTAAAGGGAAAAATGAAAGCCTGTCGCTATTTGCTGCGACTTTATCCCCAAAGAATTTTGCTTGGCTGCTGCTGATAACTGTCGGGTTGGGGCTGACTATTTTTGCGTTTTTGCCACGCCTCCCTGGCTATCAGTTACGGACTTTTCCTGTGAGTGCTCCTATTCAATATCAGGGGGAGTTTGACTCGCGCAGCATTCTGAATCCAGGGTATGTCAGAGGGGGAAATGAAAAAGGAACTGGCGGAGGAAGGGGGAGAAACCCAGACTCTGGGCCAGGAGAGGTGGACTCTACTTTTTATTACGGTTTCAACCAGCGAATTAATCAAAATTTGCGGGGGGAAATGAAACCTCAAGTGGTGATGCGGGTACGATCGCAGGCTGCGGGTTTTTGGCGAGTATTAGGCTTCGACAAATACACCGGTCAGGGTTGGGAAATTTCTCGCAACGAACAAGCTCAAAAGCTGACTAGACCTAGGTGGTCCTATCAATTTTATCTGAATCCGTTTCCCAATGCGCCTCGCACTCAAGAGGTGATTCAAAGTTATACTATTCTTGCTCCCTTGCCGAATTTGATTCCGGCTTTAAACAAGCCGAAGGAGCTTTATTTTCCGAGCCCTGATGTGGCCCTTGATGCGGAGGGGGGTTTGCGAGCGCCTGCAGAATTGGGAGAGGGTGTGACTTATACGGTGATTTCTAATGTGCCTTTTCGCGATCGAGCTTTGTTGGGTAAAAGTGGTACTAATTACCCGAAAAATATTCGCAATTTCTATTTGGATGTGCCGCCGGAAATTGTCGCAAAGGTGCGGGCAAAAACTGAGGAAATATTGCTAGCAAGGACGAGAGTAGCTAAGTCTGATAGAGCGATCGATTCTCCTTACGAAAAAGCTTTGTATTTGGCTCAATATTTAAAGCAAAATCCGAATTACAAAATAGAAAAAGCTTTGCCTTACTTAGAAGAAGGTGAAGATTTAGTCCAGGCTTTTCTGTTTGGCTACAAAAACACCCAGGCTGGCAAAAAAGTTACAGGTGGATATCCAGACCACTTTTCGACGGTACTGACAATTATGCTGAGGTCGATCGGGATTCCGGCGCGGCTGGTGGGCGGTTTCGATACGGGAGAATTCAACCCGTTTACTGGTTACTATGTTGTGAAAAATACCGACGCTTTTTTGATGACGGAGGTATATTTTCCCAATAATGGCTGGTTTGCTTTCAATCCGATTCCCGGTTATCCGCTGATTCCGGCTTCGGTGGAAGACAACCAGACTTTTAGTGCGCTGGAATCGTTTTGGAAGTGGATCGCGGGGTGGCTACCGACTCCTCTCAGAAGCGGGCTGGATTCAGTTATAGGTTTTCTAATTGGCTGGATAAGTTTGATTGTGGGCTGGTTTCTGGGACAGTTTGCTAAGGGTTGGGTGGGGTTATTTACTGGTTTGATTGCTGCGATCGGCTTTGGCTTTATTGTCTGGTTAATTTGGCAAGTGTGGCGCAAGTGGCGCCACCGCCGCTGGCTGGCGAAGTTGCCGCCGGTGGAGGGGGTTTATCAGGAAATGCTGAAGGATTTGGCGAGTAGGGGTTTTGTGAAACCTCGCGCTCAAACGCCTTTGGAGTATGCTGAGGCAATGCGCGGGAATCATGCAACTGATGAAGCTGAGGTGATTGATGAAGTTTCGCAAGCTTACGTGCGCTGGAAGTATGGCGGGGAATCGGGTAATTTGAACCAGTTGCGGCAGTTGGTGGAAAATTTGAGGCGATCGCACTTGAAGAAACTCAAAAAGTTAAGATAAAAATCGGCGATGGAAAGAGACTGCTGGCGAAGTAAAAATGGTAAAACTAAACATCCCATAATCATACAAAAAAACTCTGATGAGCCAGAGGGAAAAAGAGCAGAAAAACTAGAGACACGGGTCAAGCCAATCGTAATGTTACGGCAAAACGCCCACATTCTTGAAATATTCATAGCTGTAGCAGTCACAATATGCTGTAGACGAGTTTTGGCAAGACCCCTGTAATATCAAATCCGGCTGCGCTGGAATGATCTCAAATCCGCGCTTCATCGTCGGGCGTAAAGTCGAATCAAGCTGGCAACAAATAATTCGTGCAATTTTCATTTTTCTGACTCACAGTCAACAGTCAACCATCACGAGCGGTGCAACCGGAATCGACATAACACCCATCTCTTGTGAAATTTATCCGGCTTTAAAAAATTTAGAAATTCTTAAATTTTTGATTTAATCTGCTTAATTGGGGTTAAAGTTAAGAATTTTAAGAAGGTTTTTTTAGTTATTTAGTAATGCACAAATCCACTTTTTTACTTTTTATTCAAATTAATTTAGATGCGTTTACCCTGTACCTGCACGCGGGGAAAAAATCCGGTTTCTGCGTGAATATCTCAAGGGATTATCCACGATTTTTCCTAGAAACCGGGTTTTTTAGGTTGATAGTGCGTAAGTGTTGTTAAGCAAACTTAATCTTCAAATAATCATCCTCCATTTTCGCCCCCGAAGGTTGCAGCGCCGCTAAAGCTTGCGGCAACACCAAATTACGGCGGTGATTGCCAATCCGAACATTCAACTCATCTCCAGTTTTGCTCAACTGGATCTGATCCTTAGCAATTCCGGGCAAATACAGTTCAAGACTATATTGGTTGTTTTCCTGCACGATGTTAATCGTATTTTCTTTGTAATAAACTTGACTAGGGTCTTCGTCTTTGTAAAGCGTTTCTTTCAAGCGTTCCAAAGCTACCAAACCGCCCGCACAATTGGCAGGATTGACGGCGCTACAATCATCAAATTTCAGGCTCGCTAACCTCAAATCTTCTATTTATTTTATCCCGATTTTGACACTAACCCGCATCCAGCCCTTCACAATTATAGGCACATAGATTCGCGCGACCTTTCTGTGAGCTATCAAGACTATTCTGATGTGTATAATCCACCAAGTTTAGCAAGAAAAGAAGCTTTTGTTACTGCTAGTTATCCCCATTATGACAAGTTTGCGAAACTCACCCGCCAAGAAGAAAAGTTAGATATTATCGATCGTGGCGCAGTTAAAAAATATCGGGAATGGATGAAGTGTTTGGAGGAAAATTGCATTAAAATTAAGGATCATAAGTTGTTTTGGCGATCGAATGCTGACCCAGAAAGGTTGAAAATGCTGGAAAAAGCAGTGTCGGAACGCCAGCAGAAAAAAACTGAGCTGAATCCAGGAAATATTGCACAAACCGCAGAGGACGCAGAGGAGGGAAAAGAAGATGGAAAAAAGGTTCAGATTGAAGCAGTTGAGCGTGGTTAGAATTGCTATAATCACCTGAGCGATCGTTAGAGTAGATAAAAAGTAGCAGGGAAAGAGAGTCAGCACCCCGCTTTAATTTTAGGCATTAAAACCGCTATCTCACTTTCCTCTGAGTTCTCCTATAGACTGAGTTTCCAGCTTCGGATGTTTTCTCATGAAAATAATTTGGGAAAGAATTGATAATTGGCTGGCAGCCAATGCACCTCAAGTGCTCAAAAGTCTCAGACCGGGCGCTAATGATGAGGAGATTTATCGGGCAGAAGCATTCTTTGGTGTAGAGTTTCCCGAAGATTTCAAGCTGTCTTACCGCGTGCATAACGGTCAGGATGAAGAATCTTATTCCCTGTTCCCCAACTTGGAGTTCCTCTCTATCCAAAGCGCGATCGAAATATCTGAAAAATGGCAGAATTGTTCAGACGATAATTTTAGGTGCGATGGTGACGACATTTTTGAAGGAATCTGGAACGGTTGGTGGAAGCCGAATTGGATTCCATTCACAAACGAAAGCAATGGTGCTTGCGAATGCGTAGATTTAGCCCCAGCAGCAGGCGGAAATGTTGGACAAGTCATTATTGTTGAGTGGCAGGAACCTACTAGAGGGCTTATTGCACCTAATTTTCGAGTTTATTTGGAGACCTTTGCAGATGCACTAGAACGAGGAGAATATCGGTTCTCTGAGGATGGTTATGGGTTAGTGGATCTAGTGGACTTTGAAATATTGATGCAGAAACATAATTGAAAGGCCCCAATAAGCAGCACAGGCTGTGGCAGTAGTTTGAAAACGATCGTTTTTTGTGAATAACGTATTGACATTGTAAATACATTTTACCTATACTAGGGAGCATGAATGTATACTTCGTGCTCAATGGCATTACCTTTGTATGGGACGAGGGAAAAGCGCGGATAAATCCCACGAATCATGATGGGGTTACTTTTCAACAAGCTGCTGAATCCTTCTTTGACCCATTTCTAGTTGTCGTTGATGCCAGCCGCAATGAGGAAGCGCGTGAGGCTGTGATTGGGCTAGATAGTCGGTGGAATCTACTGTATGTGGTTCACATTGAGCGTGAAGAAAATGTCATTCGGATTATTTCAGCACGTAAAGCAACTCGTCAGGAGAGGGCAGAGTATGAAGGTTGAAGCATTAAAGCAGCGATTAAACCGCAACCGTCCAATGACTAGCGTGACGATTCGTATGCCCGAAGATGTTGTGGAAGATTTAAAAAAAGTTGCACCATTGTTGGGTTTTTCTGGTTATCAGCCATTAATTCGTGCTTATATCGGTCAAGGTTTGCGCGTTGATTTAGAACGATTTGAGAGCGAGACAGTAACAGCCTTAGTAGCAAGTTTGAAGCGTCGAGGTGTCAGCGATGCAGTGATTGATGAGGCATTAAACGAAGTCCTTCGTGCTGAGTCCTGTTAATTGTCTCTAGCCAGCAGCATCTCATATCAAATCCGTTGACATCGGAATTATTCATCTCTCTCTTCTGCAGACTCTGCGCCCTCTGCGCCCTCTGCGGTTAAATCATTCCGGTACAATCGGAATTGATACCATTACAAAAGTCACTGTCTCATAAACGCAGACCCAACCATCCTACTTTTGACAAAGCAGTTCGCCTCGGACAAGAATGGCGTAAGTCTGCTGAATAGCTCAATACCTGCACGCGGGCAAAAAATCCGGTTTCTGCGTGAATATCTCAAGGGATTATCCACGATTTTTCCTAGAAACCGGGTTTTTTAGGTTGATAGTGCGTAAGTGTTGTTAAGCAAACTTAATCTTCAAATAATCATCCTCCATTTTCGCCCCCGAAGGTTGCAGCGCCGCTAAAGCTTGCGGCAACACCAAATTACGGCGGTGATTGCCAATCCGAACATTCAACTCATCTCCAGTTTTGCTCAACTGGATCTGATCCTTAGCAATTCCGGGCAAATACAGTTCAAGACTATATTGATTGTTTTCCTGCACGATCTTAATCGTATTTTCTTTGTAATAAACTTGACTTGGGTCTTCGTCTTTGTAAAGCGTTTCTTTCAACCGTTCCAAAGCGGCCAAACCGCACATTTCTTCAGAATAAAGTGGCACTTCCTTAACTGGCAGTGGCATGAAATCTGAGTGAATTTCCTGACGGTACTGTTCCTGGCTTTCTTTCCACCGTTTGAAAAATGGGTCAGTTACTTCTGCGGGAATAATCCGGTTAGCTACTACTAAATCTGTGGCTACATTGTACAAACTCAAATAGGCATGAGCGCGCAGAGACTCTTTAATTACCATTTTTTCGGGATTGGTAACTAACCTTACCGAAGTCACAGTATTGTCAGTTAAAACCTTTTCCAAAGCTTCGATTTGTTCGTAAAATTCGTAAGGTGCATCCATCACCTCTTTGTCTGGTAAAGAAAAACCCGCAATTGGTCTAAAAATAGGTTCAACTAAAGGTCGAAGGGCGGCTGATATGCCTTGCAGCGGCTTGTAAAATTTTCTCATGTACCAACCGCCAACTTCCGGCAAACTTAGCAGTCTCAATGCTGTGCCCGTCGGAGCAGAATCGATAATTAAAACATCAAATTCGCCTTCGTCGTAATGCCGCTTCATTCGCACTAAACCGAAGATTTCATCCATTCCTGGCAAGATGGCTAATTCTTCAGCTTGCACCCCTTCGAGTCCCTGCGCTCGCAAGACTTGAGTAATGTAGCGCTTAACGGCTCCCCAATTGCCTTCTAATTCCCTGAGAGCGTCTAATTCGGCTCCCCACAAATTCGGTTTCACCAGCCGCGAATCGTGTCCCAGTTCCATGTCGAAGCTGTCGGCTAAGGAGTGAGCGGGATCTGTGCTCAGCACTAGGGTTTTGTATCCCAATTCGGCACACCGCAGCCCCGTCGCAGCGGCTACGGAGGTTTTGCCGACGCCGCCTTTTCCGGTCATTAATATTAAGCGCATTGATTGTTTAGCTCGCCTGAAAATTCTTTACTTCTTTATTGTAACGTTATGTAACAGAGATTAATTTAGTGGGGGAATTAATTTTGGCGACAAGCAGCCGCTGAACCCAGCACATTTCCCGTGATCCAGGAAATTGCTGCCATGTCAAGATTAGTTCAAATTACTTATCTCAGATATCAATTGCAACAAATAAAAATCCATCAGCGTTCATCTGTGTTGATCTGCTAACATCTGCGGTTAAAAAAGGGAGCTCGCTCTTGAAACACTATTTTTTATTGTTAAAAAACCTAAAAAAAATTCTCAAATATTAGTTTTCCGAGGAAATACAAGCTGTTTGAGTACATCCAACCGCGAACAGTCCCAATAATCGATGTGAGAAACAATTAAACCGTCGCTGTTGACTTTCAGTTCACTTCTACCGGCGATCGCCATTTTAGGTTTCCAAGGTAGCGGTGCGCTCCAGCTCAGAGTCCAGCGAGTGTCTATAGTATCTCCCGACTGCGAAATGTTGTGCAAGTCGAGATTTACATCCTGAAAAAAAGTCCCCATAAACCCGATCATTTTGCGGTAGCGATCGACTCCTGTAAATCGATTCACTGGGTCTTCAAAATAAACATCTTTTGCATAGATGCTGTAAGTCTGATTATCGGGAAATCTTTGATAATCGTCTTTGATAATTTCAAGAATGTCCATTTCGAGCGATCGTTATTCTTCTATTATTAGAATAGAATTTTAACACAATATATCAAAAATTTGCAATTTTCGTCCAAATTGTGATAGTATATCGGGTTATTTCCTGCCTTGCAAACTTTCAACTTAACATCACAACTATGATTGACCTCTACACTTTTACCACCCCCAACGGTCGCAAAGTCTCGATCATGCTCGAAGAGATAGGTTTACCCTACAACGTGCACGTCATCGACATCACAAAAAACGACCAATTTAGCCCAGAATTCATTGCAATCAACCCCAACAGCAAAATTCCGGCGATAGTCGATCGAGATAACGGCATCACCGTCTTCGAGTCTGGCGCTATTCTGATGTATCTTGCCGAAAAAAGCGGCAGATTTCTGCCCACAGACAAACAAAAATACTTTCAAGTTATAGAGTGGCTGATGTTTCAAATGGCCAGCGTCGGCCCGATGTTTGGTCAGCTAAACCACTTCAAACGCTTTGCACCCGAACAAATTCCCTATGCTATCGGGCGCTACGAAAAAGAAACCTTGCGTCTCTACGGAGTATTAGACACTCAATTAGCAAAATATGAATACATCTGCGGCGACTATTCGATCGCCGATATTGCTACCTATCCCTGGGTTGCCATTTACGAATTTCAAGGATTAACCCTCGACAACCACCCCCACCTCAAACGTTGGGTAGAAACTTTGCAGAAGCGTCCCGCCGTTGAGCGCGGAATGGCTGTTCCATCATTATAAACCGCGCATCTAAATTGTATTTTCGGGTGGGCGGGACACCCCACAAAGCAAGTTTACTGGTTGTGGAACGGGCTTCTAGCCCGTTCAAAAAAAGCCCTCAAACTCAATCGGCGAAATGCTTAATAATCGCCTCAGCAAACTCCGAACACTTCAACTCAGGCACCGGCGGCTCCATCAACCTCGCCAAATCATAAGTAACTTCACCGTTAGAAATTGCCGCTCCCAAACCCTTCTTAATCAGGTCTGCTGCTTCCTGCCATCCCATGTATTCTAACATCATCACCCCGGACAAAATCAGGGAACCGGGATTGACTTTATCCAAACCAGCGTGTTTCGGTGCAGTGCCGTGAGTTGCCTCAAAAACTGCACATTTATCACCAATATTCGCGCCTGGGCCCATGCCCAAACCGCCAACAATGGCGGCGGCCGCATCGGACAAATAATCCCCGTTCAGATTCATTGTCGCCAAAATCGAATACTCGGCCGGTCGGGTTTGAATTTGTTGAAAAATACTGTCAGCAATTCGGTCGTTGACCATGATTTTTTCTTTCCACTGGCCGCTGCCGTGACTGTCCCAAATTGCAAACAGAACGTCGGCTACTTCTTGACGAATTTTGGCTTGTTTTTCTGGGGTCAAAGCATCGTATCCTGGGTCTATTTGGCGAGCATTATCTTCTAAGCTAATGTCGGGATTTTTTTCTTTGTTTCCCAGAATCCAAGACTCTCTTTCCGTTACGCACTGTTGGCGAAATTCGGTGGTTGCTAATTCATAACCCCAATCTCGGAAAGCTCCTTCTGTATATTTCATGATGTTGCCTTTGTGCACCAAAGTCACTTGCTGCTTATCTTTCGGCAACCGTAAAGCGTGGGTAATGGCGCGCCGTACTAAACGCTGAGAACCTGTTTTGCTAATGGGTTTAATTCCGATTCCAGAATCGAGACGAATTTGTTTTTTGCCATGTTCTGGTGTTGCAGGAATTAACTCATTATTGAGGAATTCAATCAATTTTTTGCCGATTTCGCTGCCTTTAGCCCATTCAATTCCGAGGTAAATATCTTCTGTATTTTCCCGGTAAATAATTACATCTAGGAGTTCAGGAGTTTTGTGTAGCGATGGTGTTCCAGCATAATATTTGCAGGGCCGCACGCAGGCGTAAAGGTCAAATATTTGCCGCAAAGCTACGTTTAGCGATCGAATTCCGCCCCCGATTGGGGTTGTCAGTGGCCCTTTGATGGCGACTCCGTATTCTTTAATCGCGTCTAAGGAATCCTGGGGCAGATATTGGTAAGTACCGTAGACATCGCAGGCTTCGTCGCCTACATAGATTTTAAACCAGTTGATTTTTCGATCGCCACCGTAAGCCTTGTCTACCGCAGCATCCATGACTTTCTGGGATGCAGGCCACAAGTCAACGCCCGTACCGTCGCCGCGAATGAAGGGAATAATTGGGTCATTGGGGACGATCGGCGAACCGTCTTTGAAAGTAATTTTAGAACCTGTTGTTGGGGCTACAATTTTTTCGTACATATCTTAACAGCGCGGATAGGAATGTTCCCTATTTTGCCACGATTGTCTGCCTAAACCTCAATCAATCCTAAAGATTTGTATGAATTTTTGATAAATTGATTTTTAACCCCAGATAACAGCAGATAAACGCAGATGTTTTTGGGGATGTCTGCATTTATCTAAAATTTTATTCTTTTTGCATATTCTTCTTCACAATCCACAAAATACACCAGATGACTATAATCACCACAACTATTTTGGAAACCGGGCCCAGATAATCATCTACAAGTGTATAATTTTCCCCTAGTTTATATCCGGCAAAAGTCAGGAAACTTACCCATAAAAGAGTGCCACCTGTTGAGTATAGTAAAAAAGGAATTAAAGGCATATTATTGATGCCAGCGGGCAGGGAAATCAGGGTGCGAACTCCCGGTACGAGGCGACACAAAAACACGGCTTTGTTGCCGTGTCTGTTAAACCATCTATTTGCTTTGTCAATATCGGCGCCCGATACTGTGATCCACTTGCCGTATTTGTCGGCTAAATTCCTCAAGCGTTCTTCGCTCAATAATTTACCCGCATAGTACCAGGGAAGCGCCCCCACCACTGTACCGATTACTCCTGCTGCGATCGCCGGTGAAAACTCCATTCCGCCCTTGAATACCGTGAATCCTGCCAGTGGCATAATCAATTCTGAGGGTATGGGCGGGAAAAGATTTTCTAAAAACATCAACAGGCCAATTCCGAGATAGCCCATCGACTGCATTGTGTTAGTTATCCATTCAACCATTTTGATTTAATAATTTGGTAAGAAGAAGTCAGTAGTCATTAGTCATTAGTCATTAGTCCTCGCTCGTTCCTAGGCTCTGTCTGGCAACACATATCTAGAGGCTCTGCCTCGACTCCCCATGAGGGAGGCAGAGCCTCCTTGTATTGATTCCCCGGCACAGCGGGGGAACGATAAACGATGATTAAGTGCCCGAAGTCCAAGAGTTTGTGTACTCAATTTGTTCGGCAGTCAAGGTATCAATGTGAATACCCATTGCTTCCAATTTGAGACGGGCAATTTCTTTGTCAACTTCCACGGGAATTGAGTGAATACCAGGCTCTAGTTTGCCTTTGTTCGTAACTAGATATTCGCAGGCTAAAGCTTGGTTAGCAAAGCTCATATCCATCACGGCGCTGGGGTGTCCTTCGGCGGCTGCCAAGTTAATCAAACGACCTTCGCCCAACACAATAATCGACTTGCCATTATTGAGGTGATATTCTTGAGTGAAAGACCGGACTGTTTTCACGTCGGTGCTTTTTGCGCCGAGGGATTTGAGGTCAATTTCAATGTCGAAGTGACCGGAATTGCAAACAATTGCGCCGTCTTTCATTGTCTCGAAATGTTCGGCACGAATGACGTGTTTGTTGCCCGTAACAGTAATGAATATATCTCCGACTGTTGCTGCTTCGTCCATCGGCATGACGCGGAAACCGTCCATCACTGCTTCGATCGCCCGAATCGGATCAATTTCGGTGACAATTACGTTAGCACCCATACCACGGGCGCGCAGTGCCGTGCCTTTGCCGCACCAACCGTAACCTGCAACCACAATATTTTTACCGGCTAACAAAATATTAGTAGCGCGGATAATGCCGTCTAGGGTAGATTGACCGGTACCGTAGCGGTTGTCAAAGAAGTGCTTGGTGTCGGCGTCGTTGACGTTCATTGCGGGGAAAGTCAGCACGCCGTCTTTCAACATGGCCCGCAGGCGCACGATGCCTGTGGTAGTTTCTTCGGTAGTTCCGATTAAGTCGGAAATTTGGTTCGGGCGGTGCTGGATTAGTGCGGCTACCACGTCGCTGCCGTCGTCGATGATAATATTGGGGCGGTGGTCTAGGGCTGTGTAGACGTGACGTTCGTAGGTAGCCGCGTCTTCTCCTTTCAGGGCGAAGACGGAAATGCCGTAGTCTTCAACTAAGCAAGCCGCTACGTCATCTTGAGTGCTCAGGGGGTTGCTGGCGATCAGTACGGCGTCGCCACCGCCGAGTTTGATGGCGATAGCCAAATGAGCAGTTTCTGTGGTTACGTGGCAGCAAGCAGCCAAGCGAATGCCAGCGAAAGGCTTTTCTTTAGCGAAGCGTTCTTGAATTTGCCGCAAAACGGGCATTTCCCGGCCGGCCCACTCGATGCGTTGCTTTCCCAAGGGGGCGAGGGACAAGTCTTTGACTTCGTGTTTAATCTTGACGGATGTAGCAACCATGTATGTTATTTCTCAGAAATCATCAAACTTTGTTAGTTTTAGCAGATTAACCCATCGGCGGGCAAGTGCTGTGATTTTACTCGATCGGGGTCGGCGCTGCTAATCTTAAATTTTGATTGTGTTTTAATGATTAGCGAACGAGTCGATGGAGTCACCTGCACAGCCAGAGTCAAACATTCCTGTCTGGCGATCAATCTCAATCTTTTGTGTTAGCGTGGCATTCTTCAATTATTTGACCGAAAGCATCCAGGATACAAGCCCCCGAATTGATCCGTGGGGTCAAGGCTTCAATCGAAAATCTAAAATCTAAAATCTAAAATCGATTGACACTCTCACTTGGGCTGCTGGCAGTTTAAGCGCCTGCGTAATTGCGTTCCCAGCTTGGCGGCCTGCAGATATGATCAGTTGGTTAGGACTTGGTTCAGTAGGGATTTGTTTCGCGTTCCAAGACATCTTAAAATACTTTTTAGCGGAATTTTTTTTGCTGTTGCACGAATCGTTTCAAGGGGGCGATCGGATAATTGTAGAAGGCTTTGAAGGTACTGTTGAAAAGATTTTGTGGCGTTCAACTCAAATTATTATTGATCGGGGAGAACGAGTTATCATGCCGAAGGCGATCGTATTTACCAATTCAGTGCGGGCAAGCTAATCCGCATTGAAATTGCATAGTCAAATAAATTTTTACTTGTGTGGGGAGTAGGGATTGGGCAGGATAACCCGCCCTCAATATACAATTTAAATGCACAACAGCTTACTAATAAGCCTGATCCAGAGGCGAACTAACTTGCCTTTAAATTTAGCCTATGATGTTGATACTTCAGGCTTTAAGGATGGTTCTTTGCATCTTATTGTCCGCTATTGGACGCTGCGCGAACAAGCACAGGTGCGACGGACAAACACCAGGGCTGTGCTGGCGATTAAAGTAGCGTGCATCCGGGGGGACATTAAAATTACTCAACCGGTACTGGTGACTTTGTACGATCGAACAATTTACCGTGAGTTTTGAATTTTGAGTTGGGATAGGGAGAGAGTGGCAGAGTGGGAGAGTTGGAAAAATCTTCTTGCTTCACGCTTGACTTCTTCACGCTTGACTTCTTCCCTCCACACCCATGCGTTAACTCCGTTACATCCCGTACGCTGCTGCGTGGCCGAACTTCCCTCTGATATCAAATCCGCGCTTCATCGTGGGGCGTAAAATCGAGTCAACATCCAACACTCAACCATCATTCAGTTTGGCGACCCCTCCTTCTACAGTCAACAGTCAACAGTCAACAGTCAACAGTCAACAGTCAACAGTCAACAGTCAACAATCATGAGGAGTGCAACCAGAATTGATATGACTTCTCCCTTCTGACTTTTCAAATCAAGCAAAAGGCGAGCCGATTTCTCATTAGCGCGCCTCCTAATTGAATTTTATTTTGTCAAACGTCATTGATGAGATTGTTCCGGTTGAAAAAAATCATGAAGTCGTCTTGCTAGCGCGGCGACGGCGTGCTGCAACCAAACCACCCAAACCGAGAGCCAAACCAGTCATTGTCATTGGTTCGGGAACTGCTTCTGCGCTCACTGTGAAGTCTTGGAAGTCTTTGTCGTTTCCGCCACCGCGATCGTCGAAGGAGATTAGTGTGCCTCCATTAAACAGAGAACCTGTTGCATTTGTGAAGTCTCCGGCAGCTTGGAAGACGTTCGTGGTTTCTTTGTCGAGCGCGCTCCACAGTTCCCCTTGCCCGCCAAACACCGCTTGCTGGCTGCCACTGTTCAAGGCTGAGGTCGAGTAGACACTGCCGTTGCCGCCGCTGTTGAGTCCCAAAGTATAAATTTGATTGGCCAGGAATGTGAATACTGCCGAGCCAGAACCCAGGACTGTATTGCCCAGAGTTCCTTTCCATTCGTTTTCCCACTGGTTGTCTGAGGATTTAGTTTCCGAAAACAGGGTGTTAACTAGAGTGGCAGCCGAGTCCTTCACGGTGTAGATGCCCAAAGAGGAGGTATACCCACCGTGAGATTCTTTGAAGTTAAACTTGACGCTTGTATCTTGGCTGAATGTTATGCCGTTGGTACCAAAGGAGAAGGCTTGAGCTGGAGCTCCGGCGCCAAACAGAGCTGTGGCGGCGGCGGTAGCTGTGAGGGCGGATAAGAGTTTGGTATTCATAACCTGTTCCTTTTGTGCGATGGTCTTAATATTTTCATTATGCGATACTTTGTTTGTATTTGGTTCACTTTAGGTGAATTTTGACATATTCTTTATCAAGCCTTTACATAACCTTCACAAATGCTATCGATCGCATCTATCTGCGGGCGATCGCTCCCTCATAATACCCACTAAATAATTATAAATATTGTGGCTTGAAACCTTGCATTCGCGGGCATGGAGCGCGGGCCCGTCAAAGTGATTTGGATCGGGCTTAGGCTAATTTTTTATTATATTCTCAAGTCTCAATACTCAATAGCGAACACTTAAGTATAAATACGGTAATATTCGTGGGTACTGATAGTTCCAGAAGTTTTCTATTAGCCAGAAACTGGCAATATTTGTTTTTTGGGGCTTGTGTAGGGGAGTTAAAGTAGTTTATCTATCGGGTAAATTACGTACAAAATGCGATCGTTGGGTCTACGTATTTTGGTTGAATTAAATAGAGCCCCTGGCGTGAGATATCCCAAAGATGCGATCGAGGAGATGCAATTTCCGCAGATTGAAGCGGTAAAAGACCGGATTGCCTCTCAACAAAGATTGTATAGAGAAGCTCTGGGTAAGTCCTTGGTTCCCATCGCCCGCATCAAAACAAACCGCTGTAGCGTTCCTCTGCCCAAGGTTCGCCCCGCTTGTGGTAGCCGTTGCGTTCCCAAAAACCGAGTTCTTCGGTTTCTGTAAACTCCAGGCCGTTAATCCATTTAGCGCTTTTCCAAGCGTACAAGTGGGGAACTACCAGCCGCATCGGGCCGCCGTGGTCTGCGGATAGAGGTTCGCCAAAGACGGTGTGGGCGAAAAAGTTTTCTTCTCGGAGGAAGTCGGCGATCGCAATGTTAGTGGTGTAGCCGCCGTAGCAGTGTTCCAGGACGTGCAAAGCTTTCGGATCGACTTCTATGTAGTTCATAAAATCTGTGACTTTGACTCCCGTCCACTGCACGTCGAGTTTTGACCACCGAGTGACGCAGTGAAAATCCGCAGTAAAGTTACTTTGGGGCATGGCCTGGAAGTCCGACCAAGTGAAGGTTTTTGGTTCTGCCAATCCCCAGACTTTAAATTCCCAACTCTCTATGCTGACGGAGGGTGTATCGCCGTAGGTCAGGACAGGAAAGCCGTTGGCGAGGTATTGACCCGGGGGGACGCGATCGCTGTTTTCTGATTCTGGCTTGCGAAAAAATTTGCCCAGCATTGATTCACGCTCTACAGTAACTGACTGCAATCCTCACTATAACTTGCAGACATGGGTGCATTGCAATTCATCTCAAGGTAGAAAGCTTTCAGGACTTCTGCCGAAATAAAAATTCCACAATCCTGCCTGATGCCAACCTACTTATGCCTTCTGAGAGAGGCTAAGCTAAAAATCACAAAATATATCACCCCAGAGTATGAATTACCTAACCTTAAATTTTATCGCAATTGATGGTACACTTCTGAATCTTTGATGTATTGTAACAATATGCTCAGATGCCATATGTAAAAAACATTGATGGGGTAAAAATCATGATCACAAGTTGCTTGATTCCTTTGACGGTCTGCTTGGTTGCTTGGTGGGTGACTGCCGGGACTGACAACAGAACGCTAGACGGAATTCCGGCTCCGATAGCTGCAATTATTGGAGTGTGTTCGTTAATTTGGTTTGTGGCGGCGTGTCCTTGGCCTGTTGAACTCGCTCTAGTTTTGGCGGTGGTGGTTTTTGGCAAAGCTTATTTGCAAAAAATCTTGAAAGTGGGCTGAATTTTCAAGGCTAGCGCTCCTATGATTTGCGGGAGCGCGATGATCGAGTGCTGCTACTTTGTTAAAATTTTTCGCGATTTGTCTGGCTAGGTTCTCAGAGGGAGTCGCAAAGACGGAACCAACCCTAGAATTGGTGAAATTCAATTTACATATTTCAGTTAAAAATTAGAACATACATATTGACAGAGAAACCCGGTTTATCTTAGATAAACCGGGTTTGTGAGGGTCTGAAATTTTCACACATCCCGCAAGAATTGCTTAGGACTTAGACACTCGGAACCCAAGAAACCGGGTTTCAGAGTCCAGGAGTGTTGGTGTATGTGCGTAAAATGGCGAGCTGTTAAATTGGCAAGCGATTGATATCTTTATTAGAACCAATTACTACCATCGCGTCGCCCTTTCTCAAGCGTTCGCTTGGCTCCGGATTAATCTCGAACTTTTCGGCGCGGCCGACTGCTAGCAAGTTCAAACCATACCTGCGCCGGAGTTCCAATTCGGAGATGGTTTTACCGTCAAACTTTTCAGGAACGAGCAACTCAACGATGCTGTGAGCTGGGTCGAGGTCAAAGCGTTCTAAAATGCTGGGTTTTGTAAGAAGGCGGGCCAAAGAGCAGCCCATTTCTCGTTCTGGAAAAACTACATGATCTGCGCCGACTTTTTTCAACAGTTTTAAGTGAGTTTCCGAAGAAGCTTTGGCTATTACGTGACTTACCCCGCCTTCCTTAAGATTTAGGGTGGTGGTAATGCTTTCTGCTAGGTAATTGCCGATCGCCACAATCACTGTTTCAAACTCAAATATACCAGCTTCCCCAAGAGCGCTAGGCTCAGTAGAATCTAACTGCACAACGTGAGCAGCAATACGATCGTTCAAAGCTTGAGTTACTTTTTTTTCATCGGTGTCAATTCCCAGGACTTCGTAACCCAAACCGTGCAGAGTAGAACACACAGCTTTGCCGAAGCGTCCCAAACCAATAACTGCAAACTGCTTGTTGTCGGCGCGCAAAGTGCGAAAAAAATTTAAAGATGACAGGTTCACTGAATATCCAGCGCTGAGCGTCTTGCTGTTTAAATTTTAGCAGAGACAGCGCCGCCTCCTTTTGATTTTTGGGTAAGTAGTAAAAGTTGATTTGGGTTGTCACCCATTGTTTAGATTATCAGCAACGAGGCAGAATTTTTTATCCCACTAACAAACTTTCCTCGGCATACTTAAAAGACCTGGGTTTTGGATCGCCGAAGGCAGCACTCATCAGCAGCAACACGCCAACCCGACCTATGTACATTGTAGCAATCAAAACTAGCTTACCGATCGCTGAAAGCGTGGGTGTAATCCCAGTCGAAAGACCGACCGTAGCAAAAGCTGAAACTGCTTCTAACAGCGCTGCGATAAATTCTACTTGGGGATTGGTCACCTCGATTAAAATTGCAGATGTGAACGCGACCAACAGGGAACCGAAGACTACGCTAATGGTTTTCAGAATCATTGCTGGCGGGATTTGACGCTGATAGCACTCCACATCTTCCTGGCCTTCGATAACTGCTGTGGTACAGCAAAACAATAGCCTAAAAGTTGTGGTTTTGATTCCGCCACCCGTGCTGCCGGGACTGGCGCCGACAAACATCAGCGCGATAGTCAGAAATAGCGAGGCTTCGCTCATTTGGCCAATGCTAATTGTATTGAACCCCGCCGTGCGGGGAGTAACAGATTGAAACCAAGCTGCCATCACCTTTTGAGGAAAATTTAGAGCGCCGAAAGTGTTTGGGTTGTCGTATTCGAGCACCAAAAAGGCTAGCGTTCCTAAAATTAAAAGAACGGCAGTTGTACTGGTAACGACTTTGAAATTTAGGGAAAAAACTGTGCAGATAGGGCTTTTATTGAACCGATCGCGCAGCCACAGGTACATTTCCATAATTACTTGATAGCCAATTCCCCCAAATATGATTAAACCGCTGACTGTGAAGTTAACCATAGGCGAATTGATGTAGCCGATCAAATTATCTGAATAGATGCTAAAACCGGCGTTGTTAAACGAATTAACGCTGTGAAATATAGCAGACCACACACCCTCTTTAAATCCGTATTGGGGGACGAAAACCGTCATCAGCAAAAACACTCCTGTTAATTCCAACAAAAGCGTTGTTGCTAGAATTGACTGCACGAGTTGTACTACGCCGGCTAGCCCGGATTTGTCGAGAGATTGTTGCAGGGCAACTTTGTCTTTCAAGCCAAAGCGGCGGCCCAATAATAGCAGCAAGAAAGTCGTGGCTGTCATGTAGCCCAAGCCTCCTATTTGCACCAGTAAAACTAGGCACAGTTGCCCCCAAAAAGAGTAATATTTTCCTACATCCACAACCGACAATCCCGTGACGCAGACAGCGGAAGTAGAGGTAAACAGTGCTGTTATTGGATCGCTCCAAGTTCCATCAATTGTGGAAAAGGGCATCATCAGCAATAGAGTACCTGCGAGGATGACAGCGAGAAAGCCCAAAGCAATGGTTCGCGAGACAGTCATTCGATTTTAGATTTTAGATTTTAGATTTTAGAGGGAACGACAAATCGATTTTAGATTTGAGGTTTGAGAGGGAAGCCACAAATCGATTTTAGATTTGAGGTTTGAGACGCAACCCGCAAATCGATCCTCGGGCTTGAAATCAGAACATCTCTGTTTGGCGAATGCCGGAGACCGGTCGAACTCAATCGCCAAATTCTATGACAACAGCGAGAAAATAACGGTAGAATTCCTTTAATAACTTGCGATCCGGCGATGACATCAACACTTTACCAGCAAATTCAGCAACTTTACGACGCTTCTAGCGGTTTGTGGGAGCAGGTGTGGGGCGAACATATGCACCACGGTTACTACGGCCCAGATGGCAATTTGAAAAAAGAGCGCCGACAGGCTCAGATAGATTTGATAGAAGAACTGCTGGGCTGGGCTGGAGTACCCTCAGACAAGGCACTGTGTGAATCTTACCGCATTCTCGATGTCGGTTGCGGGATCGGCGGCAGCACGCTGTATTTGACCGAAAAGTTTAGTTCGATCGCTCAAAATAATTTAAAGTTGGATGGCGGGGTCGATCGTGATTTTAGCCGATCGCCCGAACTCAACAAAACGGGCGGTAGCGTTACAGCTACCGGAATTACTCTGAGTCCGGTACAGGCCAACAGAGCAACCGAACGCGCTAAAATTGCTGGGCAAGAAAGCAATGTGAATTTTTTGGTGGCCGATGCTTTGAATATGCCTTTTCCTGACGAGTCATTCGACTTGGTTTGGTCGCTCGAAAGTGGCGAACATATGCCCGACAAAATTAAGTTTTTGCAGGAATGCTGCCGCGTACTCAAGCCGGGAGGAACTTTGATTTTGGCTACTTGGTGTCACCGCCCGGTGGGAGAAACGGCGGGAGAATTAACTGATGAAGAGAGAAAGGAGTTGGCAGAAATTTACCGGGTTTATGCTTTGCCTTATGTGATTTCTTTGCCGGAATACGAGGAAATTGTCCGCAGTTTGCCTTTGACAAGTATTCGCAGCGCTGATTGGTCAAAAGCTGTTGCTCCTTTTTGGGATGTGGTGATTGATTCTGCTTTGACTCCGAGCGCGATTTGGGGTTTGCTAACGAGCGGTTGGACTACTATTCAAGCAGCACTTGCTCTCGGATTGATGAGCCGTGGATATCAGAGCGGGTTGATTCGTTTTGGGCTGATTTGTGCTGTAAAATAACAGGCATATATCAGAGAAGTTTTGAGTCTTGAGTTGATGAGTAAGGTGTGCCTTGCACACCCTAGAGAATATTATTTGTTTGGTGCGGGTGTGAGATTTATGGGCAACGATTCGATTGGCAAGTCTTGGATTGATAAAAATGCCTCGGCTCCGCAAAGCTGGGTGAGGGCATTTTGGGAGTTTTCCCGGCCGCACACAATTGTGGGTACTAGCTTGAGTGTATTGGCGTTGTACGCGATCGCCCAAAGTGCGCGGCTGTTTGTAAATCCTATATTTGGGCCCCTAGCTTTTGCCTGGTTGGCTTGCATTTGTGGCAATATTTATATTGTGGGATTAAACCAGTTAGAAGATGTTGAAATTGATAAAATTAATAAGCCGTATTTGCCGATCGCATCGGGAGTGTTTTCTCGGAAAACCGGGGAATTAATTGTAATTGCAACGGGAATTATAGCAATTTTGACCGCTGTTTTACAAGGCCCATTTTTGCTGGCTACCGTTGGTGTTAGTTTGGCGATCGGGACTGCTTATTCTCTCCCCCCAATTCGGCTGAAACGGTTTCCTTTTTGGGCGGCGCTGTGCATTTTTACGGTGCGGGGCGCGATCGTAAATTTAGGGTTATTTTTGCACTTTAATTGGGTGTTGGGTTTGGGAAGGGCGAAAAGCGCTTTTTCTGGCTGGAATTTGGAAAGTGTGTCTTTTGGGATTCCTGCGGAAGTTTGGGTGCTGACGGTTTTTGTTGTGGTGTTTACGTTTGCGATCGCCATTTTTAAAGATATCCCGGACATGGAAGGGGACAAGCAATATAATATTACTACGTTTACGATTGAGCTGGGCAAGCCGGCCGTCTTTAATTTATCTCGCTGGGTGTTGACGGTTTGTTATTTGGGCGCGACTTTGGCGGGAGCGATCGTGTTGTCTAATGTTAATTTAGTGTTTCTGGCAGTTTCTCATTTGGCGGCTTTGGGTTTGATGTGGTTTTGGAGCGCAAAAGTTGATTTGGACGATCAAATAGAAATTGCTGCATTTTATCAATTTATCTGGAAGTTGTTTTTCTTAGAATATCTGATTTTTCCCGCAGCTTGTTTGTTGGGGTAGAAGGAAGAAGTTCGGCAACGGATTTTGTAACGGATGTAACGGATGTAAGGAAGAAGGCAGTTCGGCAACGAGCAATGTACGGGATGTAACGGATATCAGTCCGAAGGAGGAAGGAAGAAGGAAGGGAGAAGGAGGAAGAAGGAAGGGGGAAGAAGGAAGAAGGAAGGAAGAGTTAACAAATTAGAACAAATTGGCAATTACAAGTTAGCGAACTCCCAAACAACCAAGACAACTATGGCTTCTCAAAAAAAATCGCGGAAATCTGCCTGCAAACTGGGTGCCGAAGACTCTTTGAAATTAGCTTGGGAACATCACCAAGCGGGACGTTTGTTAGAAGCTGAGAATTTGTATCGGCAAATAATAGAAGTGCAGCCGGAATCAGCAAACGTGCTGTGTTTGTTGGGAATAGCGGCGAGACAACAGGGAAAGATTGCAGAGGCGATCGACTTTTACGAAAAGGCGATCGCCCAAAACCGCGATTTTGTAGAAGCACATTTAAATAAGGCTAATCTTTTACTGGATGTAGGCGAGTATCAAAGGGCGATCGCCAGTTACGAACAAGTCATCAAAATCCAGCCAAATTCCGCACTCGCCTACAATAATTTGGGCTGGATCAAACAGCAACTCGCTGACATAGACTCAGCAATTTTATATTACCAAACAGCGCTGCGAATTGACCCCAACCTGCACGAAACAGCGCACAACTTAGGACATTTATTTAAACAAAAAAATCAATTAAGCGAGGCAATTGCCTGTTACCTACACGCTTTAAAAATTAATCCAAATTTGACATATTCCCTGATGGAATTGGGAACAGTTTTCCAGCAGCAAGGTAAATTAGCCGAAGCTTTCAACTGCTACCAGCAAGCGGTAAAACTCGACCCCAACAATCCCGAAGCTCACAACAATGTAGGAGCATTTTACCACGAACAAGGCAATGCAAAAGCAGCAATATCCCACTACCGACAAGCATTAAACTTAAAGCCAGATTTCGTGGAGGCTATTAACAATGTCGGACACGCTTTGGTCGATTTAGGAGAGTTTCAAGAGGCTTTTTCTTGTCACAGTCGAGCCTTGGAATTGCAGCCCGACAACGCCATCGCACACCTGGAATTAGGTTTGACTTTGCTATTGTTCGGAGATTTTCAGCGCGGTTTTGTTGAATATGAGTGGCGGTGGCGCACTCCGCAACTACAACCGAGGCAATTTAAACAGCCAGTTTGGGATGGTTCGGATTTGCAGGGTAAAACTATTTTACTCCACGTCGAGCAAGGCTTTGGCGATTCTATTCAGTTTATTCGCTACGCGCCGATTCTTCGCAGCAGAGGCGCTAAAGTTATGGTGGCTTGCTATCCAGAACTGATGCGGTTGTTTGCGACAGTTGCTGGTATTGAATATTTATCAGTTAGTTTGGAAGGTTTGCCAGAATTTGATGTTCACGCACCTCTGATGAGTTTGCCGCGAATTGTCGGGACAACTCTGGAAACAATACCGGCAAATGTTCCTTATTTAGCTCCGCCTGCTGAGTGCAAATTTGCGCTTTCTTCTGATGCCAAATTGAAGGTAGGGATTGTTTGGGCTGGGAGTCCGAAGCGTCGGAAAGACAATCAGCGTTCTTGCAGTTTGAGCGATTTTATTCGATTTTTGGATGTTCCGGGAATTGCTTTTTATAGTTTACAAAAAAACTTGTCCGAGAGCGATCGCACTTTGTTGCATCAACACTTAGTGCCGGATTTAACTCCGCATTTGAACGACTTTGCTGATACCGCTTCGGCTATATCTCAACTGGATTTAGTCATTACTGTCGATACGGCTGTGGCGCACTTAGCCGGTGCTTTAGGAAAACCGGTTTGGGTGCTGCTTTCTTTTGCTCCTGACTGGCGTTGGCTGCTGGATCGTGAAGATAATCCTTGGTATCCAACTGCGAGGCTTTTTCGCCAAGATCAGCCGGAAATTTGGCAAGAATTGTTTGAGGATGTACAGGCGGCTTTGAGTTCTTTTGCGAGCGCCAATACTGTTAGTTATTCCGAGGATTATGCCAAAGACTCGCTTGACTTCGTTTCACTCGCAATGACTGCTAATCATACGGCTTTCATCGATTCTGTGACCCTCAAAAAGGCAGATACAAGCGTAGTTCAAGAGAGTGAAAAAATATTTTTGATTGCGAGCGAAGAGTTGGCAGAAGGCTCCGCAGATAAGCAATCGCAGGGAATTGAGACATCTGTTGCGATCGGAAACGGCGGGGAGAACTTGGTTGTTTTAGAGGATTTATTGCGGCAAGCAGAGCATTTAATGGAAACAGGCGATAGGGAAGAGGCAATCGCCCTTTACGAACAGATAATATCTCTTGATCCAAATTGCGTCCAAGCGCGGATTAATTTTGGTTTTCTCAAGCAAGAAAAGGGCGAATTGGACGCAGCTATGTCGCATTACCGAGAAGCTTTAGCCATCGATCCAAATATTCCTCAAACAGCTTACAACTTGGCAAAGATTTTTGAGGAACAAGGTAAAGTGGAAGAGGCGATCGCACATTATGAGCAAGCTCTTGTCGCTGAACCGGATTTCGTACCCGCACTGATTAATTTAGCTGTGGCGCAGCAAGAAAAAGGCGAACTTTTCAGGGCGATCGAGTTGTACCGGCGAGCGCTGGAAATTAATCCGCATAGCTGGGAAGCTTATAACAATCTGGCAACTGTTTTGCAAGAACAGGGCAATTTAGAAGATGCGCTGGAGTATTATCACAAAGCTCTAGAATTGCTGCCGGATTTTGTGGAAGCTATCAACAATTTAGGCAGGACGTTTCTGGAAAAAGGCGCGGTAGAAGATGCGATATCCTGCTACAGACGAGCGATTCATTTAAGTCCAAATCACGCTAGCGCTCACCTGAATTTATCCTTGGCTTTGCTGTTGGTGGGAGATTTGGAAAATGGTCTCGCTGAATACGAGTGGCGCTGGCAAATAAAAGAATTTCATACTGGTCATTCCTGTTTTTTGACGGGGCCGGATAATACTGTTTCGGCGAGAGAATACCGGCCGCTATGGGATGGTTCGGATTTGCAGGGAAAGACTATTTTGCTGCACGCCGAACAAGGTTTAGGCGATTCGCTTCAGTTTATTCGCTATGCTGCGATCGTCAAAAATAAAGGCGGTAGGGTCATTGTTGGCTGTTACCCGCAATTGCACCGTTTGTTTGCCACGGTTGACGGCATTGATTTGCTAATAGTTAAAGGCGAGCCGTTGCCGGAATTTGACTTGCAAGTGCCGATGTTGAGTTTGCCGTATATTCTCGGTACAAATCTGGAAACAATACCGGCAAATACTGCTTATTTATCTCCGCCAGCAGGTGCTGAATTTGGACTGTTGCCCGATCGCACTTTGAAAGTTGGCATTGTCTGGGCGGGGAATCCAAAACACCGCAAAAACAAGCAGCGTTCGTGCAGTTTGAGTCAGTTTCTGCCGCTTTTGGAGGTTTCGGGAGTAAGTTTTTACAGCTTGCAGAAAGAGGTTTCCGAGGCCGATCGCGCGCTGTTGAATCAAACGTCGATCGTAGATTTGAGCCCGCATTTTGGCGATTTGGCCGATACTGCGGCTGCGATCGCCAAACTGGATTTAGTCATTAGTGTCGATACCGCTGTCGCCCATTTGGCGGGCGCTTTGGGCAAACCAGTGTGGATTTTGCTGGCGTTTTCGCCGGATTGGCGGTGGCTGTTGGAGCGTGAAGATAGTCCTTGGTATCCGACGGCGCGACTGTTTCGCCAGCATCAGCGGGGCGACTGGGAGGACGTTTTCCATCGGGTGGCGGAAGCTCTAGGCGCGGTTGCGGCTGCATTTGTGCCATCGGATTCGGCGGATGCAGAGTTTCGGTTGGGCGTGGATTTGCAGCAGCAAGCCGATTTTGGCGGTGCGATCAAATGTTATGAGCGGGCGATCGCGATCAATCCTAATTACGCAGCGGCGCACAGCAATTTAGGCGTTGTCAAACAGCACAGCGGCCAGCTAACAGAGGCGATCGCGCACTACCGACAAGCCTTAGCAATCGACGGGAATTTGGCGGAAACTGCGAGCAATTTGGGCAGCGCGCTCGCGGAAGCAGGGGAGACTGGAGAGGCGATCGCAGAATACGAGCGGGCGCTGTCTTTGAACCCGAATTGCGCGGAAGCGCTGATTAATTTGGGCCTGTTGCGGGAAGAGCAAGGGGATGTGGCGGAGGCTATAAGCTGCTATGAGCAAGCGATTCAAGTCAATCCTAATTGCGCGGTGGCTTATTTGAATTTGGGAATTGCTTTGGAGCAACAAGGGGAGGAAGCGGGCGCGAATTACGAACGGGCGATCGCGAATTACGAACGGGCGATCGCGATCGAGCCAAATTATGTGGACGCCCTGCAGCATTTAGCTTACGCCTCGATCCGACAGGGCCAAATTGACCGTGCGATCGCATACTACGAGCGAGCTCTGGCGCTGCAACCGGCTTTGGCAGAAACTGATCTCGCTTTGGGGAGTTGGCTGTCAAACCAAGATAAGTTAGATGAGGCTCTAGCTTTTTGCCAGCAGGCGATTCAGAAATTGCCAGCCAGTGCACAGGCTCACTGCAATCTGGGAATTGTCCTGCACAAACAGGGCAAAATTGAAGATGCGATCGCCTGCTATCAGCAAGCTTTGAGCCTGAAACCCGACTTTCCACAAGCTTTGAACAATCTCGGCAAAGCTTTTGAGGAAGCGGGAAAAATGGCAGAGGCGATCGATTGTTACCGTCGGGCGATCGAACTCAAACCCGGTTATATCAATCCCCTCTACAGTTTGGCAAGTGCTTTGCACAATCGCGGACAATTTGCGGATGCTCTCACCTACTACAGCCAAGCAGTTAAATTCAATGTCGCTAGCCCCGAATCTCACCTAAATTTAGGTTTAGCTTTGCTGCTGGCGGGAGATTTTCAGCGCGGTTTTTCCGAGTACGAATGGCGACTGCGGCTTCCACAAAAAGAGTACCCGGACTACAGTTTTCAACAGCCGATTTGGGACGGCAAAGATTTGCAAGGAAAAACTATTTTGCTTTGCCCGGAACAGGGTTTAGGCGATGCAATTCAGTTTATCCGCTACGCAGATTTAGTCAAGCAGAAAGGCGGTAGGGTAATTGTTTGGTGTTTGCCGCACTTGCACCGCTTGTTTGCACAAGTTGCGGGAATCGATGAGTTAATAGTTAATCCAGAGGATGCGCGAGATTTTCAAGTTCGCGCGCATCTAATGAGTTTGCCGCACCTTTTGGGAACAACTTTAGAAAGTATACCGGCGAATGTTCCTTATTTAGCTTCGCCGCCCGGTTTGGAATGTACTATTCGCCAAACTGCTAATTTGAAAATAGGGATTGTGTGGTCGGGAAATTCTCAACATTCCCAAAATAAAGTGCGATCGTTACCGCTAAATTTGTTGTCCCAACTGTTAGATATTCCGGGAGCAGAATTTTACAGCTTGCAAAAGGAAATGACAGCAGACGATAGCGCTTTGTTAGAGCAAATGCCCGTAACAGATTTAAGCTCTAATTTGCAAGACATGGCCTATACTGCGGCTGTAATATCGGCTCTGGATTTAGTGATTTCTGTAGATACTTGTGTGGCACACTTGGCTGGTGCTTTGGGCAAACCAGTGTGGATTTTGCTGTGTTTTGTGCCGGATTGGCGGTGGATGTTGCAACGCGAAGATAGTCCTTGGTATCCGACGGCGCGGCTGTTTCGTCAGTCAACAGCGGGGGATTGGGAAGGAGTTTTAGATCGGGCTGCTTTGGCGTTGAGAGAAAGAATTTGTCAGCATCAAGAATCTCGACCGCCAATAGAAACTCAGACCAATATTCAATTATATCAAAAACAGTTCAATCAGGCAAATATTCTCAAGTCGCAAGGAAAATTTGCCGAGGCGATCGCTTATTTTAAAAATGCTTTGGTTTTGCAGTCTAATTCGATAGAAGCCACCACTAATTTGGCAGTGACGCTGCACCAAACAGGCAATTTAGCCGAAGCTGCCACCTATTATCAGCGCGCGATCGAAATCGACCCTAACTGCGCTCAATCTCACAATAACTTGGGTATTTTGCTGCAAGATCAAGGCAATATACCCGATGCTGTATCTTGCTTTCAAAAGGCGATCGCCCTGAATCCGGTTTACGTCAAAGCTCTCAACAATCTCGGCGCGATCCTCCAGCAGCAGGGCGAGTTGCCGAGTGCGATCGCGTGTTTTCATCAAGCACTTTCTGTCAATGCCAATTACGTGCCAGCGCTGGTAAATTTGGGTGCGGCAATGCAAACACAATCTCAGCTAGCCGAGGCTGAACGCCTTTACGAGCGTGCAATTGGAGTAGAACCGAACAATCCTCAAGGGTACTATCACCTGGGAACATTATGCTTGGCTGCGGGCAAAATAGAACAGGCAATTTCTAGTTTGGAACGAGCAATATCTTTGAATCCGAATTATCTAGAAGCTATTACTAATTTAGGGAGTGCTGTTGAACAATTAGGAGACGTAAATCGAGCAATTTTTTGTTACAAGAAAGCTCTCGAAATTGATGCAAATTGTGTTAAGGCTCACTTCAATTTAAGCTTAGTTTTGTTATTGACTGGGGACTTGCCGCGCGGTTTAGCAGAATACGAGTGGCGCTGGCAAACTGAGCAGGCGAAAAAATTACCACGGTTGAATTTTGACCAACCAGTTTGGGACGGTTCAGATTTGAACGGGCAAACTATTTTGCTCCGATCCGAACAAGGTTTGGGCGATGCGATTCAATTTGTGCGATACGCGGCAATTATCCAGCAAAAAGGTGGCAAAGTAATCATTTCTTGCTATCAAGAACTGAAGCGTTTATTTAAGCAGATTCCTGGCATCGGACAAGTGGCGGTTCGGATGGATGAATTGCCCGATTTCCAAGTGCAAGCACCGCTGATGAGTTTGCCGTATATTCTCGGAACAAATTTAGAAAATATACCGGCAAATGTTCCTTATTTAGCTGCGCCGCCGAATTGGCAATTTTCTCTAAATTCCGATGGTAAGTTTAAAGTTGGGATTGCGTGGGCGGGAAGTGTGGAACATTTGAAGGATTTTCAGCGATCGAGCGATTTAAGCTATTTCCTGCAATTGTTAGATATTGCCGGTGTAACTTTTTACAGTCTTCAGAAAGAAATGTCAGCGGGCGATCGTACTTTGTTAACTCAAATTCCCGTGATAGATTTGAGCGACAATTTGAACGATTTTGCCGATACTGCGGCGGTGATATCGCAACTAGATTTAGTAATTTGCGTGGATACTGCTATCGCGCACTTAGCCGGTGCTTTGGGTAAACCGGTATGGATTTTGCTATGTTTTATGCCGGATTGGCGGTGGATGTTGGAACGCGAAGATAGCCCTTGGTATCCGACTGCGCGACTGTTTCGGCAGCAAACACCGGGCGATTGGGTGGGAGTTTGCGATCGCGTAAAAACAGCCTTAAAACACCTAATCTCTACTCGTTCCCAGGCTGTGCCTGATAACGCAGACACCGAAGCTTCGCCTCGATTTGCCTTGTCGCCCGCACAGGTACAATTTCACATAGCAAATGCCTTAGAAAAACAAGGTAAAAAAGCAGAAGCTGCCGCTCGTTATGAACAAGTAATGGCTGCCTCACCCAGCCACGCAGAAGCCCACAGTTGTTTAGGTTATCTCAAACAGGAAAACGGGCAAATAACCGAGGCAATTTCGCATTACAAACAAGCGCTAGAAACCAATCCCAACCTGAGTGAAACAAACTTATACTTGGGTTCTGCCCTCGAAGAACAAGGAAAAGTCGCAGAGGCGATCGACTTCTACAATAAAGCAATTCAACTACGTCCCAACTCGCCAAATTGGCGCTTGAGACTAGCCTTAGCTTTGCTCTTAACTGGAAATTTTGAGCGTGGTTTTGCGGAGTACGAATCGCGCTGGCAAACTCAACAATTGGATCCGCGCTCTTTTGAGAAACCACTTTGGGACGGCTCGGATTTGCAGGGAAAAACAATTTTATTGCACCCTGAACAAGGTTTTGGTGATACGATACAGTTTATCCGCTACGCGCAGTTAGTTAAGCAAAAAGGTGGCAAAGTTATTGTTGCTTGTCATGTCTTGCTGAAGCGTTTATTTGAAGGAATTGCAGGAGTAGATCGAGTAGGAGTCAAGCCTAGCGACTTGATAGATTTTCAAGTGCAAGCCCCGCTGCTAAGTTTGCCGCGAATTCTGGGAACGACTTTGGAAAATATACCGGCGAATATTCCTTATTTAGCTCCGCCACAGGATTTTAAATTTTTCCTAGAGGCGAACAATAAACTAAAAGTAGGTATTGTGTGGGCGGGCGGCCCGCTGCACCGCAACAATCATCGGCGATCGTGTAAATTGAGCGATTTTTTGAAATTTGTAGATGTTCCGGGAGTGAGTTTTTACAGTCTTCAGAAAGATTTGTCAGCGGGTGATTCCCTACAGGATAGCTGCGCTTCACGCACTTTATTAAATCAACACCAAATTGAAGATTTGAGCGAACATTGCGTCGATTTTGCCGATACAGCAGCAATTATTTCGCAACTCGATTTAGTAATTTGCGTAGATACTTCTGTGGCGCATTTGGCTGGTGCTTTGGGCAAACCAGTCTGGATTTTGCTGTCTTTCGTGCCCGATTGGCGCTGGATGCTGGAACGCGAAGATAGCCCTTGGTATCCCACTGTGCGGTTGTTTAGGCAGCAAAAAGTCGGTGATTGGGATGGAGTTTGCGATCGTATAAAAGCAGCCTTAGAACAGCTAATTTCCCCTCCTCTCTCTCGTTACCAGGCTCTGCCTGGTAACGCATATTCAGAGGCTCCGCCTCAAATCCAACCCCCAGAAACTCCGCCTCAAATCCAACCCCCAGAAACTCCCCCACAAATTACCGGAATGGGCATCAGTTGGCCGATCAGCATCACCAGTGGCTGGGGAATTTACGCCATGAATTTAACACTACAACTGCGGCAAAATCCAGCCTGGGAAGTTGCACTTTTAGCACCGCCATCAATCACCTCAGAATCAATGAATCCGCTGCATAAATCGCTGTTGTTACCTGTAATTGAAAAGCACAAAACTTTTCAGAAATTAGTAGCAGCCAATTCCGACAAACAAATCAGTTGTAATTTTCCCGTACTTTACGCTTTGGGGAATAATTTAGCATCCTCTGGAGTTGACAATCAAATTACCAGCGCTTGTCAAATAGGAGTCATATTTTTTGAAGACACACGAATCACAGCAGAAGCACTAGAAACAGCCAAAAAATATAGCGCGATTGTCGCAGGTTCCAACTGGAATGCGGATGTTTTGAGAAGCTGCGGCTTGACTAATGTGGCGATGGTACATCAAGGAATTGACCCAACAATTTTCCATCCTGCACCCAAATCTAATCTATTTGGCGATCGCTTCGTCATCTTCTCAGGTGGAAAACTGGAATATCGCAAAGGTCAAGATATTGTAATTGCCGCTTTCAAACGATTTCGCGCCAAACATCCAGAGGCTTTGTTACTAACAACATGGCACAACTTCTGGCCTCAATATATGCTAGGAATCGAACAAACCGGAAACGTTGCTGGACTTCCCAATATCAACCGCGACGGAAGTTTAGCAATTTCCCAATGGTTAGTCGCTAACGGTTTGCCGATTGACTCTTTTATAGACATCGCCTTAATTCCCAATCACCTCACCGGACAAATTTTGCGAGAAGCCGACTGCGCTGTTTTCACTAACCGCTGTGAAGGCGGCACTAATTTAGTCGCAATGGAAAGTATGGCTTGCGGAATCCCGACTATTTTATCAGCAAATACTGGTCACTTAGACTTAATTTACAGCCACATTTGCTATCCTTTATGGAGTCAAGGACGAGTTAAACTGACTGCTCCTTTTTCCGGTGTTGAAGGTTGGGGAGAGTCTGATGTGGCAGAAGTTGTCGAGGCTTTGGAACAAGTTTATACTAATCGCGAAGAAGCAAAACGGATCGGTTTAGCTGCGGCTAACTTTATGCTGGATTGGACTTGGGAAAAACAGGTTAAGCGTTTTTTGGATGTCATATCAAATTCGCTTTAATAATCCTCTTTTTCCGGCGAACATAAGTGGCTACTACACAAACAAAGTTTGTTTTTGCGGACTACAGAATAAAGAATCCAGATTAACTTGCGATTTGTCCCAATAGCTTTTCAGCACTATTCACGCTTTCCATATCGTAAAGTTCCCGGTTGTAACAAACAATTTGTGCTACCAACTTTTGATGATATTGCTGAGCTTTTGCCAACATAGAACCCTGGGAACGCCGATAATTGACAACGACTTCTCTCGTTCCCAAAAAGGGAATATTGTGCTTGTGGCAGTTCACCCAAAACTCCCAATCTTCGTAACCTTCTTTCATCCCAACTTTGTACCCGCTGACCAAATCCAAAATAGATTTGTGATAAAGTGAAGACGGGTGAATCATGTTAGATTTCTTGATATTTTCGGACGAATACAACTCGTAACTTGGTACTATGCGATTTTCAGTGCCAAACATTTGATAAGAACCAAAGGCTACGCAAGGTACATTTGATTTTAAACATATTTCTAAAAGGTCAGTCAAGCCGTTTTCAGCTAGGATATCATCGGCATCTAAAGGCATGATGTATTCACCGTTTGCGGTTGCTATGCCCGCATTTCTAGCACTTGAAAGCCCTTGATTTGTTTGTTCTACAAGAGTAATTTGATATTGGGAATTTGCTAATATTAAATTTTTGGCAACTGTGCTGGTACTATCTAAGCTGCCGTCGTTGACAATGATAATTTCCCAATTTTTGTAAGTTTGGTTAATCACGCTAGTTACTGCTTCCACCAAAAAATGAGATTGATTGTAGCAGGGAATAATCACAGATACCAAAGGTCGATCTGCCAATTGTGGCGATGCTGTAACTTGTTTGACACTTTCTGATTGTAAATTATGTGCCGAATTTCTAGCAGTTTGCAAACTGTAAAAATAAATCTTGGGATGGACGATGGCTAATTGATTTATATCGGTATTTTGATATTCATTTACTAACCTCGGATATCCCGACAAGTATTCTTGTTTAACAAAAATCAAGATATTCTGAGCGTACCAGGGCTCTACTTTGTCATTGTTCCATATTTTTTTTCTCAAGCAGTCAATAACTGCATAGCCGTTTTTCTGAAAGTAATAAACCCAATATTGTGGCCACTGTTCGTTAACGTGTTCGACGCCTCCTTGAAATGGTATCGCAGCAGAAAACAGAATCACCGGTGCTAGTTGAGTGAGAGAATTAACAAAGTTTTCGGCACAGGTAGTCGGCAAATGTTCGGCAACTTCCAAAGAAATTGCTAAGTCAAACTTTCGGTTTATTTGTAGCGGTTGCTTTAAATCGGCGGATTGGAACTGATTTAAAGGAATTTGTAAAAGAGTGCGATCGACATAATCGCCATCTATTCCCAAACAATCAGCAATTCCCAATTTTTGAAACGCAGCTAACCAACTTCCCGTACCGCAGCCCACATCTACCACACTTTTAGGTAAAATCGGTTGCAGCAAGTCTAACAGCAGGGGAATAATTTCTCTAGCAGAAGTGCGAGTTCCTTCTCCGATTAATTGGTAAAAATCTCTTGTATAAGATGACTGTTGGTTTTGATTGGTTTGGCTGGCTGTTTGAGAATTAATTGCCTCTAAACTGCTAATATTGTAACCGTGCAAATGTGCTGGCAACTGCCAGGAAATATTGGGATCGGGTTGATGTTTTACTGGCTCGACATTGCCCCGCCAAGCAGCGCCCATAATTTGCATTGTTTGATATACTACTGTTTGCCATCCCCTTTGTTTCAAGTAATCTAAACCTTGAGCAACATCGGGAGCCGCTAAATCGTGAAATAAAATTATCGCATCTTCTTCAGCCAATTTTTCACACGCAATGGCATCATTTAACGGCCCATCACCTCCGTGTTCTCCGTCAATAAAAATTAACGACCATTTGCGGTTGAATTGAGCGGAATATTCTTCTACTCTTTGGGGGCTATAGCCGGGTATTAGCTCGACTGAGGTTTGAACGCCAGACGCATTTAGAGCACCTTGAATTGAATCGATTACGCTTTGTCTGATGTCCTCTCTTTCTAACAGCGGATCTACGACATCTAACTCAACTCCTGCGAGGGCTAAGTGACAGGCCGACCAACCCAGCCAGCAGCCGATTTCTAAGGCTTTTTTACCTTTGAATTGCAGGGCTGTATTGTAAAGGATGTGGGCTTCGTCGCGATTCAAAAACCCGATGAATGGATAGCGCTTGTCTGCATACCAATTATGCGGAACTTCCCGGCGCAAATAAGGCCAGTTACTCGTATTTGGATCAGCAATAATCATATTGGGAAAATAGGAGTCAGGTATAATTATTTGGAACCCTGGGGAAACATAATCCCCTGGTTGTAATAAATTATTTTTGCTAAGTTCAGGTTGTTGGTAAGTCATTTTTTGTTCTTGAAATATTTGTATTGCTTCCTGTTTTTTAGGTTGATAACGGACGGTAATTTCCAGTATATCGCCGTCAGTTGCCATAAATTGTACTCGGTCAAACTGCTGGTGACCAGCTAAATGCAAAATGCCGATCGCCTCCTGCGGCAAGTACGGCTCCACGAAACAGCCTCGCTGCTTGTCCCAAACCGGAAAACCGTTGAATATCCAATTGCACCAAGCTGGGAGCATTTCAGTGAGATTGAACAATTCGCCACTGTAAACAGCGAGGTTGAGGGCAAATTGATCTGTCATGACACAGCCGGATCTTTGCAATCCTTGATTGAGTTTTTCCGCCCAAATTTCCCAGTGCAAAGCATCTTTTCGTAGTGCGAAAACTCCGGCATTTAATATCGGATAACTGTAGAATTTTTTAGCGGTTTCTTCACCAAAGTTAGCTTCATATTGTTGATAAACCCACTGCCAAAACTGAGGTAGTTGCCCGTACTGCTGCAAGCTTGCCCTGTGAACTTCGGGAACAATTGCCAGTCCCCGGCGCGATGCTCCTTCAACCAACAAATTAATTGCTCTCCAGTCTTGAACCCAAGCATCCGCATCGATCCAAAGGTATATATCAAAATTGGGAAAGTATTTTCGCAAACAAGGTCTAACTAATAGTCCTTTTAAATGTTCGGGAGCTTCATTTCTGCCCGGAAAGTCAAAGTCCCAATCGGGCTTTTTAATGATATTAACTTTTGTTTTTAACCACTGCAATTGTTCGGGAGTGCAGCCGAGATCGAAAAAGCCGATCGCCACATTTTCGCCCTCGGGTTTTTCCCGCACCGATAAAATAGTACCTCGCACCAATTCAAAGTAATTTGCATCGGCCGCCGTGATGATGATAATCTGCATAAATAGCTTTTCTAATACAATAAACTGCGGAGTATACCGTAGGGTGCGCCTCGGCGCGTCTTACTATAGTGTAGGGTGCGCCTTGGCGCGTCTTATCTATAGGCTAGCAATATTCATACAACTATACTATCGAGGAGGAATTGTGAAAAACCCAAAAGGGAAAGTTTATCTAGTCGGTGCGGGGCCCGGAGATTGTAACTTGATGACAGTGCGATCGCACAAACTGCTATCCCAAGCCGAAGTCTTAATCTACGACGCCCTCATCGACATCCCGCAACTCGAATTAATCCCAGCAACTTGTCGAAAAATCGAAGTCGGCAAACGCGGCGGCAAACCTTCCACCCAGCAGGAAGAAATTAATCGGTTGCTGGTAAAAAATTGCCAACTAGGAAAACAAGTCGTGCGGCTAAAAAGCGGCGACCCGTTTATTTTTGGTCGCTCCAGTTCCGAAATTCAAGCATTAATCACAGCGGGCTGCGAGTTTGAAGTAATACCCGGAATATCGTCCGCATTAGCCGCACCTTTACTAGCAGGAATTCCCCTCACAGATCCGGTAATGAGTCGCTGTTTTGCAGTGATGAGCGCCCATGAACCGGATGCTTTGGAATGGGAAGCTCTAGTGCATATAGAAACTTTGGTAATATTGATGGGAGGGCGAAATTTGAGTGAGATCGTCTGGCAATTGCAAAAGCACGGACGATCGCCCGAAACTCCGATCGCCATTATCCGAGATTGTGGCCGCCCCGAACAGCAAATTTGGCTCGGCACTCTCTCCAACATTGTACAGCAAACAGCAGGTCAATCTCTGTCGCCTTGCGTGACCGTAATTGGGGAAGTAGTTAGATTGCGCGAATATTTAATCCAGCCAGAAAGCACAAATATGATCGATACACCTGTCACCATTAATAATAGCAAATTGCCGCTAGCAGGAAAAACCATTTTAGTCACGCGATCGGTTTCTCAGTCGGCTGAATTTAGCGATCAACTCCAGCAACAAGGAGCTCGTGTTATCGAAATGCCCGCCTTGGTAATTGGGCCGCCGTCCACTTGGGAACCATTAGATAGTGCGATCGCGCAATTGTCAAGCTTTCACTGGTTAATTCTCACTTCTCACAACGCTGTAGACTGCTTTTTTCAAAGATTACAAGCAAAAGGCAAAGACGCGCGGAGTTTGTTTGGTATTAAAATAGCAGTTGTCGGGAAAAAAACAGCAGAAAGTTTGCGATCGCACTCTCTACAACCAGACTTTATTCCTCCCAACTTTATCGCCGATTCCCTAGTCGAGAACTTCCCCGATAACTTGCAAAACTGCAAAATCCTATTTCCGAGAGTAGAAAGCGGCGGCAGAGAAGTTTTAGTTAAAGAATTCACCGCCAAAGGATCGCAAGTAATAGAAGTGCCAGCTTACCAATCTTGCTGTCCCGAAACTATAGATCCGATCGCCCTATCCGCACTCCAAAATCAAGCGATAAATATCATAACATTTGCGAGTTCCAAAACCGTACATAACTTTTGCAACCTCATACAACAAAGCCCAAAATTGTCCTTGTCTAAGGATTGGTTGGAAAACGTTTGCATTGCATCCATCGGCCCGGAAACTTCCAAAAGCTGCCAAAATTTATTGGGTAAGTTAGATGTGGAAGCTAAGGAATATACCTTGGCTGGGCTGACTGAGGCGATCGTTGAATGGGCACAAGCGAGGTTGTAAAATAGTTGTACGATCATTAGGAGGAAAGAAACATGACCGCAAAAGACCAACTTCTTCAATAACTCGACCAAGTACCAGAACTCGTGCTGCTGAAAGTGCTTGAATTTGTCCGTTCCTTAAAAACTGAAGAAGAAGAACAACAAAAACTAGAAGCCAAAGCATGGCAGGCATATCTAGATTCAGAACGCGAAAGAAAGGAGGTTTATCGTCGCCTTGCCAACTCCTAATTTTGTCAGCCCAAGTATGGTTGTCAATATCCACGCCAGACAGATAGAAAGATTTGGTGGCACTCCCTGCGTTAGAGATGAAGGCTTGTTGGAGTCGGCTTTGGCTCAACCGCAAGCAACTTTTGGCGGTCAATTTTTGCATCCGAAAATTGCCGAACAAGCTGCTGCTTATCTCTATCACATAGCGATGAATCATCTCTTTATTGACGGCAATAAACGAACGGCTTTTGCAGTGACAGATACCTTTTTGCGTTGAAATGCTTGCACTCTGAATTTGACGGACGATTGGAGTATAGGATTTAGTCATGCGAGTCGCACGGGGAACGATGACTAAGGAAGAATTAAGCAGGGAGTTCGAGTCATGTATTGTTGAGTTTTAATAAGTAAGTTGGGCAGTCTTCATTGAGATTAAGTAAGGTGCGGCGTACTCACCCTACATTGAAATAGCAAATCGCGGAACAAAAAAGCGAGTAAAATTATCACTAAAGAACAAAGCCGAGATCCTTTGCGTCAAATCAGTAATAAAACTAAACAGAAAAAAGCACCAACCGCCGATCGCCCTTTCTCCCCCAAATCCCGCTACCCAGCTACAAATTACCAACAGCCATGAATATAAACTTTTCTCGTTACGACACCCTAACCACCTTGCTAGCAGGAACAACCGCAGCCTTAACCATAGTCATCAGTCAGCCCGCGATCGCCAAAACGCCCCAAGAAGTCGCCAGCATTGCCGGGCCGCTGACAGTACAAATTAACAGTTCTCTCGGAGACGGTTCAGGCGTAATAATTGCCAAAACAGGTAAAACTTACACAGTTTTAACAGTCAACCACGTCGTAGAAAAAGCAGACGTGAAATACACCGTTCGCACCTCTAAAGGCAAAAACTATCAAGCAACTGCAGTCACCCGCTTGCAAACCGCCGAAACTGACCCGGATTTAGCCGTAGTCAAATTTGAAAGCCCCGAAGAATATCCAGTCGCGACGATCGCCGATTCCGATCAAGCCGTCATCGGCACTCAAATCTTCGTTTACGGCTATCCCGCTACGGGCGGACTTTTCGGCGCCGAACGAGAACCAGAACTCTCTCCCGGACTCGTTACCAGCCGCCCACGCAACCGCCCGGAAGGTTACACTTTGCGGTATCAGGCCGTAACTTGGAGTGGCATGAGTGGCGGCCCAGTTTTTGACTCCGAAGCCCGAGTCATCGGTTTACACGGACAAGGCGAATTCGGTTTCGCCCAAACCAGTTCCGGCGAAGTCGCCCCGATTAAAACCGGATTTAATGCAGCAGTTCCCATCAATACATTTATCGCGAAGCTGGTGGCGGCGGGAATAAACAAATCCGAGTTGAAAGTAGACAATACTCCCGCAACGATCGGCCCGGTATCCACCGCCAATCCGCAAGATGCCCAAGCTTATTATTTTCGAGGGCTTTCGCTGTTAGATCAAGGAGATGCTTGGGAGGCGATCGCCGATTTCAACAGAGCACTCGCTTTCAAGCCCAAATATACCCCTGAATTGTATTTTAATATCGGTAATGCCCGCACTTTCATCACCGCCGGCTTGCCCCAACTCGGACCCACACGCGGTTCCACTGCTATTCAAGCATACACGCGGGCGATCGAAGCCAATCCCGGTTTTGCCGACGCCTACTACAACCGAGCTTTAGCTTACCTTGAAAACGAAAACCAACCGAAAGCAATTGCTGACTTTCAAAAAGCAGCAGAACTTTACAAGCAAGGCGGAAGAACCAGCGCCTATCAAGACGCACTCAACAGAATCAAGCAATTGCAGTAGAATTAGAAGTTAATAATTAAGAATTAAAAATGAGTAATCCCATTTTTAATTCTTAATTATGTAGTTCATAAAAACAGCAGGTAAATAACCATGACTGCTATCACCTTAAACCTCAACTCCCTTATCAAACTAACTTCAGAACAGTTTTATCAACTGTGCGAAGAAAACCCAGACTTGAAACTCGAACGCAACGCCAACGGAGAATTAATTGTCATGCCGCCAACCGGAGGAGAAACAGGGAAACGCAATGTCAAATTGACTACACAATTGGATGTGTGGAACGAACAAACCGAACTCGGCGAAGTGTTTGATTCCTCCACAGGATTTACCCTTCCCAATAAAGCCGATCGATCTCCTGATGTCTCCTGGGTAGAAAAATCCCGCTGGTCAGCTTTGACGCCCGAACAAAGAGAAAAATTCATCCCGCTTTGTCCCGATTTTGTCATTGAATTAGTCTCGCCCAGCGACAGTTTGAAAAAGACTCAGGAAAAAATGCAAGAATATATGGAAAATGGCTGCCGTTTGGGTTGGCTGATTAACCGCAAAAAACGCGAAGTTGAAATTTATCGCCCCGGTCAAGATGTGGAAGTTTTACAATCTCCTCTCACTCTTTCTGGGGAAAATGTTTTGCCGGGATTTGTTCTCAATTTGCAAAAAATTTGGAATTAGCAGAATTCAATTATCAATTATATTATCTTCGGTAAAATAAACGTTATCAGTTCGTAGTGAGGAATGCAACTCCGAGCGAGTTGGATTCAGATTAAAGCGGGTTACTTCAACTTGCGATCCTCTCCGCCCATGCTGGAAAAAATTATCAGTTTATCGATCGTCTCTCCGCTGTTATTTGCGGGCGAGTTTTATCTGCATCATTTCTACATTAAACCCCAAAAATTCCTAGAAATTTCCGAAGAAGATGAAGGCGTTATCATCAAAGACAGCATCGACACTTTAGTGTTAAAAGATTAGTTGTGGCTGATGGTAATAGAATCAAATTTGTCCTTAAACTCGATAACTAAACTTGATTCGGTAGCAGAGGTCGAATTAACTCCATAATTTGGTCATATTTAAAGTTATTGACACAATCAATTAGCGCACTGGAAAGGGTTGATTGAGATGCGGGAATTTGTTTGATTAGCTCGTTCATGACTTCAGGATCAACATAGTAGGCAGCTTGATACATTTGTTCTAACCACTGAGAGGACATCACGGCTAGATCTTCTGGAGATAAAGTGTAAACACCTAGTTTTTGGGGATCTTTTCCTACAACTGTGTAGATGTACTGTACTCCTAAGTATTGAGCGAGTTTGTCAAAGATGAGCCTTTCCTGAAAGGGCTTGCTCATAAAATCGTCACAACCAGCCATAAAAACTTTCTCTTGATCTTCTTCAAAAATACTGGCAGTTAAAGCAATAATCACAGTCTCTTGTCCCTTAGGGTGTTCTCTAATGCGTTTGGTAGCTGTGTAGCCATCCATGATCGGCATTCGTAGATCCATCCAAATCACGTCTGGGAACCAACTTTCCCAGATTTCGAGTGCTTCAACTCCCTGTGTTGCTTCGCGCACATCAAAACCGACTGAGGTAAGGAGTTTGACCAATAAGCGACGATTTTCCTCTACATCTTCAACAACAAGGATGCGGTAAGTTGGTTGTCCTGCAGCTATACCAATCACTCTTTGTTGAGGCAATTCTGAGGCAGGGCAGACTGCTTGAGGTAAGTTTACCCCAATTTCAAAGTAAAAAATGCTGCCCCGATTCAATGTGCTTTGAACTCGAATCTGACTACCCATGAGTTGGACAAATCTTTGGCTGATAGCTAGACCTAGACCAGTACCTTGATTTAATTTATTCCCAGCTTCAGCTTGCACGAACGCCTTAAATAAGCTGTCAACTTCTGTTGGAGCAATTCCCACTCCAGTATCCTCAACTTCAAAAGATAGGCGACAGGACGTTTGGTTGCTCTGTTCCGATCTTACTCGTAAGGTGACGCTTCCTTGATTAGTAAACTTAATCGCATTACCCAGCAGATTGACTAAGACTTGATACAGTTTTTTCTCATCGGTATGCACAAATTGGGGAAGATTGGGATCTCGCTCGACAATTACTTTCAATCCTTTCGATTTGGCTTTAATTTGCAACATTTGTTCAATAGAACGCAGCAATTTTTTTAGATCGAAGTCAGAAAGATAGAGTATCATCTGTCCGCTCTCTATTTTGGATAAATCTAAAATGTCGTTAATCAATTCCAATAAATGTTCGCCGCTACGATTGACGATCGCCAGATCGTTTTGGAGTTCGGGAGTCAGAACAGGATCGTAACTCATCAATTGCGTAAATCCCAAAATAGCATTGAGAGGGGTACGGAGTTCGTGGCTCATATTGGACAGGAACATACTTTTGGCTCGGTTTGCTGTTTCTGCTGCTTCTTTAGCTTGCTCAAGTTCCAACTCGGCTTGTTTGCGATCGCTAATGTCAATTAAATATCCCAACATTTCCACTGGTCTACCTGCACGATCTCGAATTAGTCTGAGTTGACATAGTATCCAGCGGTAAACCCCATCTGAGCCACGAAGACGGTATTCATGTAAATAAAAATCATTGACGAATGGATTGGCTAAGCCATTAAGCACTCGTTCTAAATCATCTGGGTGTAAGTTATGCACCCAAAATTCATCATCTCCTAAAAACGCCATGCTTTCATAGCCAAATACGTCTTTGATATTTTCGCTGATGAACGTTGCTTCATAATTGCCATAAGGTTTACAGCTAAAAATAACGACGGGGCTGTAGTTCAAGAGAAAGTTGAGGCGATTTGTGGTAGCTTGCAAGGCTTGCTCAGCTTGTTTGAGCTCTGTCACATCCTCCTGAACGGAAACATATACAGTTCCGTATTCAGGATGCTCAAACATGGATGTATGAACCCTACACCAAAAAAGTCTTCCATCTTTTTTCTTATTGCAGACTTCATATTTTGCTTCTCTGTTCTGCTCAATTTGAGTGACAATATCTAGAACGCTTGCGTCTGGTGTCACATCTGTATCGACATAATTCAAGACACCAACGGGTTGACCTGCGAGTTCGCCATCTGTGTAGCCAAACATAGCGTCAAATTTGGGATTGGTGTAGACTATCGTGAGTTCTGAGGCTTTAGTTAAACACACTCCGCCTGCCATGTTGTGCATAATAACACTCTGAAGCTCTAGCGTCTTTTGAGCTTCTTTTCGAGCGGTAATTTCTTGAATTTGAGCAATAAAATGCAGTGGATTTCCTTGTTCATCTTGTACTAGCGAGCCATCAAGAAGAATCCAAACCATATGTCCTTGTTTATGGAAATAACGTTTTTCCAGTTGGTAAGTTGAAATTGTTCCTGCTAATAGCTGATGTACATAACTAAGATCCAGGTCTAAATCGTCAGGATGGGTAATGTCTTGGAAAGTTAACGCTAACAACTCTTCTGAGGAGTAGCCAATAATCTGACATAAGGCAGGATTGACTTTAACCCACTGCCCATCAAGTGAAACGATCGCCATTCCAATTGACGCATTTTCAAACGCATTGCGAAACTGCTCTTCACTGTTTCGTAAAGCCACCTCAATTTGTTCGCGTTCGTTTTCAGCCCGCTTGCGATCGTTGATCTCCTTCTCTAAGGCTTGATTTGCCGCCATAAGTTGAGCTGAACTAGGTAAAGCTAAGGCTGATGGAATTAAAAACACTAGCTCAGATGCAGTATATATAGAAATCAGAGCAGTAATAGCTTTAATTCCTCCAGAAAGCCAATAAGTAGGAAACCAAAGCGTCCAAATTTCCATAATATGAGTTGTACCACAGGCAATTATGAAGGCGCCAAACAGAAAAAATACTTTCTGAAATGGAGTATCTTGGCGCTGTCGCACAAAGTAGATTAGCATGATTGGGATGGAGTAGTAAGCTAAAGCGATTAAACCATCGGATAAAATATGTAATCCTACTAAGTTTGTTTGCCAGAGATAGCAGTGACCATGAGGAATGAATCCTCCTGTCTCAAAAAAATGTGTAATCATACATAACCTGCATTATTCATGAGTGCTGAAGTGCTTAGCGATTGAGTTCTGCCATTGCCCGCTTCAGGGTCGAAGTCTTACCGGGAAAACCACTTTTGAGTAGGGAGATGTCAAATTGCCAACCTAGCAGCACGAGACATCCGATCGCAATGACGAGTAGGCTTGCCCTTTAAGAAATGTGCTTGTTCATAAATCGGCTGCTTGGGTTGAAAAAATGTTCTCCTAATGTTACCCAAAACGAAGAAGGGCAATCACGGGCGGATTATCCCTACCTCAACAAGTCAGATTTTGTAGGGGCTGTGCCAGTGTGCCAGTCCTAGAACTCTGCGATCGCAGGACTTCTTTGTGCGTCAAGTGAGTGGATAACCTAATAATTCAACTATACTCTTATTCATAGGTTTATAGTCCTCTGGCAAGAAACTATGGAAATCAGTAGGATTGTCGATACAACTAGCAATAGAGTTAGCGATCCAGCTACCAACTACCGAGGCAATATTTTAATTGTTGACGATCTCCCTGATAACCTGCATCTTCTCAGCCGTACTTTGAAGAGACATGGTTATAAAGTTCGCAGTGTCACAACAGGCGCAATGGCGCTCCGAGCCGCCAAATCGCCATCGACGGAACTAATCTTACTTGACATTAAATTGCCTGATATTGATGGCTATGAAGTTTGTAAACAATTAAAATCTGACGAGCAAACCACAGGCATTCCGATAATTTTTTTGAGTGCTCTCAATGAAACTTTCAATAAGGTTGAGGGGCTTGCTGTTGGTGGGGTAGATTATATTGCTAAGCCGTTTCAAGCCGAAGAAGTATTAGCTCGTGTCGAAACTCACTTAACCATCCGACGGTTGCAACAAAGCCTCCAAGAGCAGAATTTACGTCTCTTGAGAGAAATGGAAGAACGCCAACGTCTAGAAGCCTCCCTCTTTGCCGAAAAAGAACTAGCTCAAGTGACTCTCCAATCGATTGGTGATGCAGTTATTACTACCAATGCTCAAGGTAATGTGCGATTTTTCAATCCTATCGCTGAGCAACTGACAGGCTGGAAGGCTCATGAGGCTAAGGGACTCCCCCTGTCTACAGTCTTTGAAATTGTCAATGAAGTAACGCGAAAGCCAGTAGAGAATCCGATCGGCAAGGCTATGTTGGAGAAGCGCATTGTGGGCTTAGCTAACCATACTATTCTCATTGCCCGCGATGGGACTGAGTATGCCATTGAGGACTCAGCAGCACCGATTCGAGACCGCCAAGGTCAAATTATCGGGGCCGTTATCGTCTTTCATGATGTTACCGAATCGCGCAATCTTGCTCGTCAACTCTCTTGGGAAGCCAGTCACGATGCTCTGACAGGTTTAATCAACCGTCGAGGATTTGAGCAGCGACTAATGGAGGCGATCGCCTCTGTTCAAGATAGCAATCAGCAGCACGCTCTCTGTTATTTAGATTTAGATAAGTTCAAAGTCGTTAACGATACCGCCGGTCATTGTGCTGGCGATGAGCTACTGCGCCAAATCACTACACTTTTACAAAAGGGAGTCCGCGCTAATGACATACTGGCTCGCTTGGGAGGTGATGAATTTGGTCTTTTAATTACTAAATGTCCCCTCTCTAAAGCAGCTCAGATTGCGGAAAACCTCAAAGATTTAGTGCATCAGTTTCGGTTTATTTGGGATAGCAAAACCTTTATCATCGGGGTCAGTATTGGAGTTGTTGCCATTAACCAAGACAGCCAAGATTTGAGGGAGGTTATGAGGACCGCTGATGTAGCTTGTTATGCTGCCAAAGGCAAAGGTCGCAACTGTGTTCATGTTTATCCTCTAGATGATGGCTAACTAATATAATTAGACAACGTGGTGAGAGGCAGTTGATTTCCAAAATCAGCCGTGCGTTAAAAACCAATCGTTTTTGTCTCTACTCCCAAAAGAGTGGATCTATTACCTATAACCCCTCATGAGAGTATTATGAAATATTGTTAAAAATGCTAAACGAAAACCGAGAAAGCGTGGCTTCCACTGAGTTTATTCTCACCGCAGAGCGTTATGGCTTGATAACCAAGAGCGATTGTTTTTGGGTAATCGAAACTTTTGGATTAAATTATCATAATTTATCTGGGCTAAAAGTTTTTAGTAAACACTTGTCTACTATCAATATTTTTGGCACTAGCAGTAGAGTTTTTTTATTTTTATTGTTCCATTTTATCCCGTTTTCGATGTTGAGGTCGCGGTCTCTAGTGTGAGTTACCGCACTTTTTTAGGTATTCCCATCCTCTGAGTTGTGCGACTTGTTCTCTCCCGGTTTTTTGGGCGATCGCACCCTCTTCCTTCAGAATTACCACGGCGAACCGATCATTGTAAAAGCGGCCCAATAATAAGGATGCGACAAATTCCGATCGCCCCTGGTGGCCAACTCCGACGGCAAAGGCAGAGCTTGATTGTTGCCCGATCGTACCAAATAACCATCTTGCAACCGCACTTCACCCCGCAACATCGCCAACTGCGCTTGCCGCAAAGCCTCAGCCTTAATCGGCGCTGTACGCAACTGCTGGTAAAATTCAGTCATCAGCCCCAAAGTACCGACATCGCTGACATACCACAAACTCGCCAAAGCCGATTTTACCCCCGCGTGTACCGCCAACCCCGCAAACCCCAACTCAGCTTGTTCGTCTCCCACCGCCGTAGTACAGGCACTCAAAACCAACAACTCCACCTGCGGGTTAGATAGATTCAACTGATCCAACTGATTCAACTGCAACTTCGTATCCCAAAACTGAATGTAAGAATTTTCGGCCCCCCCAGGCTGAAAATCGCCGTGAGTAGCTAAATGAATAATTTTGTATTGCGGTTGATTGCGCTTGTGCTTCAAATTTGCCAAAGTAAAAGCTTCATTGAGAAAAGACGAACCCGGCCAAATCTTGCCCACAATTGTCGAGATTTCCAACGGCACGGCAGGCAAAGGATTTTGATCGTATTTGGCAGGAAAATTCGACGCACCCATCGCTAACACTTCAGAACCCTTAACATCGGCATAACGAGTATCAGTTAAACTCAAACTCGGAATCAGCCCCAAACTGTACTTTTCTACCAAAAACTGCTTGCCGTCGTAAAGAGCAGCCAAAGGCAAAGTCCGCAAACCGGCATCCATGGAAAACACCAAAGTGTCAATCTTGTTAGCATCTAATTCCGGTTGCAGCGGTGCAATTAACCACTGGTAAAGTTCCTCGGCAGGTTCCTTGTAGTCAGCAGCATTCAATCTCCTAGGAGTTCTGATAGCATTAGTGAATTCTTTAGCAACTTGCAGCACTGTCTCGCGGCTTGCAGGCACGCTTTTAAAAACATTTTTGCCGTCTGGCAATAACAACACAAGTTCTAAATGTTTTTCTTTCGCCCACACGTAAAGGATGGCGGGTTTAACCCCAGTCAACCGATTGACGCTGCTGAGAGTATCTCGAATACTTTGCTGCGTCACTGACTTTTCAGTGACAGGGCCCCCAAAGTAACGTTCAAATTCCCGGCCCTGAGTTCTATCCCTTTGCTGCACTGCGTCGATCGGATTTATTTGTGCCATCGAACTCGATCGAGAAATTTCAGGAACTCTCACATTCCCCATACTTTCTGCTGTCACCGCACTCGTCGGCTTCTGTGGAGTTGTTGCCACGCTGGCGTTTTCTGTCGCCGCGGGCGTACCCAAATTGTCTTTTAACACCGACGGCGACAGCAGTACCGATGATCTCGCAGTCGCGTTCGACCGCGCCTCAACAGGCGCAGCAGCAGGTTCTGGCGAGATATTTTCGTTAGTGTTCTTTGGCTCCGACACTGGGGGGCCGAGACTCACCTGAGTCACAATTTGTTGAGAATTGTCTGTCGTTTGCAGTTCCACGCTGGTAGTTGGTGCCGGACTCGGCACGATGATCGCCAGCGGCCCGATCGCAGTTGAGGAGGTGGCAGTGTTCGACTTCGAGTTTCCCGTCCCAACAGTCGTCGCCCTGCAGGTTCCCGACGGGCAAGTGCTTTGCAGCAGCGTCTGTGAACCCGATTGAGCCAGCCCGTCTGTAGAAATGCTGACCTGGGCGGGTTCAGCAGCCGTTCCTGTTCCCGCAGCCCGAAACGCTCCCCCAGCCTCGATTGCCACATCGCCGCCCGTATTGCCACGAGCTTTGATCGAAACAACTTCAACATCTTTCTGCCCGATAATTTGGCTCGAACCGGCACTTCCCGATTGCGAACTCGAGTTGATCACCCCTGTAACGATCCGGCCCGGCGCCGCAATCGAAATATCTCCCCCACTTATGGCACCAAAAGCATCGATGTTGCCGGTTTCTACCGCACCGGCGCTGCGAATATTGATAGGGCCCGCCACCCCTGAAGTTGAGCGAGATGAAACCGTAGCAGCAGTCAACTTGCCTTGACTGCTAGTGATGTTAATCCCCGCAGTCGAGGTAACGTCTCCGACGGCTACAGTACCGCCCCTCAGAGAGATCGTGGCGTTATCAGTGCCGACGATCGCACCCGTTCCCACGATCGCGCCGCTGCCCAATGGCGATCGAATCGTCGTCGGATCTTGAAATGTCAACGCCACTGGCGTTGAATTCGGCGTTGAATCTGGCGCTGGAGAACCAATCGAGATCACACCGCTACCGTCAGAACCTCCGATCGTGATCGAAGCAAACCCATTCCGAAAAGTGTTCAATTCAGCAGCAGTCAAGTTCAGAGCTTCTGTATCGCCAGAACCTTGAATTATAATATTTTGACTAGGATCAGCCGGTTGCAGCACCAGATTGCCGTTGCTGGCGATCGAATTTTTGTCACCCGTCAAGTCAATGTCGTTGCCCGTCAGGGTAATATCTCCCCCTGTTTGGGCGCCACCAGCTTCGATCGCCCCCGCAGTGATTCCATTGCGCCCCGTCAGCGTCACATTCCCCGCGCGATCGCCCCTCGTGTCGATCGCCCCTGCAGTCACCGTGCCCTGTGCGGTAACACTAACATCTCCCGCCGAATTGCCTATATCTTGGGAAGGATTGACAGAAGTGTTGATGGTGCGGGCTGTTCCAGTAAGTAGCTGACCGGTTGTGACATTGCCTGCGGTGCTGACGATGCGAATTTCCTGATTGTTGGTAGTGATATTTCCGGTACGGATATTGCCGTCACCTTTGATAGTAATTGAGGCATTGTCGGCGCCTGTCAGGGAACTTGTGCTAGTGATTGTTCCCAAACCCGCCGGCGATTGAATAATTAGCGGGTCATAAAATGTGAAATCGTTGGCAATCAGAATCGAACCGATACCGTTGCTGCGCCCGATCGTAATTCCAGCAAACCCATTTTCCAAACTTCCGAGGTCGCTTGCCGTCAGATTCAAATAAATATTAGTGCCGACATCTCCAGAACCGCCGATCGCAATATTTTGACCGGGACTCCAAGGTTGCAGTACCAAAAACCCAGTGCCGCTGACTGAATTTTTGTCGCCTTTGAAATTAATTTCATTACCAGTCAAAGTAATGTTTCCAGAACCCGCTGCGAGCGAGCTCACTCCCAGAACATTCTGAGCCGTCACAGTTACATTTCCCGTCGCTTCCGGGCCGCTGGCATCAAGTTTTTGCGCGGTTACGTTCAGGCCTTCGAGCACAATATTCCCGCTGCTGCCGGTGCTGGGATTGGATGAAGAAATATTGTTGGCAACAGTCGAACCGGGACTAATCAAACTAATATTTCCGCCGTTGCTAGACAAATTGCCCGCAGTAATTTGACTTCCCGAAATGGCTAGCGCACCGCCAGCCGTGGTAATTGTATCTCCAGAATTCATCGAAAAAACACCCGCACCATTGCGATCGGCATCTGCTCTAAATGTTACCGAACCAGTAGTTGCTTGAAAGCTCAACTGATTGTCCGCCAAATCAGCAATTGTAATATCATTGAGCGCTTCGATAACCACATTTGACGTAGCCGACATACTTTCCAAAGCTCCAGCCGAAATTGTCAGCGAAGGCTCAGAATTGTTTTCCTGTCCTGGTGGCGTTCCTGTTGCCAAAATATTATTGTTGGCAATTATTGCCGCATCGCCCGCACCTTCTGAGGAATCTGTAATGAAAATATTTTCTGGATCTAACAGCAAAGTCCCCAAACCGTTTGTCCCGGAAGTATCGACAGTACCGTTAAAAATCAATCTTTGCTTGCCCGAAACTTCCACAAACCCCCCAACACCTGCGGTTGCCGTTGCAGAAACGCCATTTGCGGTGATGCTGCCCAAAAATGCTGTTGTGTTGTCAGCCCAGACAACAACACTGCCGCCGTTGCCTGATTCAGTTGCGTTGGCGGCGATCGAACTTTTGCCATCCACGTAAGTCATCCTGGCATTCGGCACAGTTCCCTCGCCTCGGTAATCTCCCCCGATCCGCACCGTTCCGCCGCCGTCTGGCCCCGAAGCCTCAATCTTCGCTCCCAATAGCCCTACCTTGTCGCCTAACACGTTGACGCTTCCTCCCACGCCCCCCCTGGCAGACACGTCTGCAGAACCCGCTACCAGCGCAGTTCCAGCATCTGCAGGCACTGTTTGGTCGCCTGTGAGCACGACTTCACCTTGAGCGTTCGTAGTTATACCCGTAGCGTTAGCCACGCCGGGGCCCGAAAGCAGCCGAGGTAAAGTCAGCGGAGAGAAGGGAACCGCTTCGGAACCCGACACTCCGGCTGCTGGAGAAACTTCTAAACTCAGCAAAAGTCCGTTTTGACTCAACCGCACCAGATTTTCACCAGGGACAGCCGCCACAGTAATTTGACCGCCCGGGGCTGAAAGTTGGCCTGTACTGATGACCGTACCGGCGAGCAAAGTCAAATTTTGCCCCGTGCCGACAGCCAAGTTACCGGCATTGACAATACTTCCGGGCTGTGGGCCAAAAACAAAAGCATTGGGCGTTCCGACTAGGGCTGCGTAGTCGATCGCCCCAGTACCGTTGAACCAGCCGTTGTCAAAACCGATACCGCTAGCAGTGGTAGCAAAAAAAGACCCGGACACATCGAGTCGGGCATTCGTTCCAAAAATAATCCCTGCGGGATTCATCAGCAACAAGTTAGAATTGCCGCCACTAACTTGAATTAGACCGTTGATTAAGGAAGCATCCCCGCCGACAACACGACCGAGGATATTTTTAACGCTTGGGTTGGTGATGAAATTGGCAGTTTCGCCAGAATTCAGACCGAACCGAGTAAAACTGTGGAACAAATTTGCTCCGTCTCTGGAGGGAGTGCCGCCTTTAATATCGTAGCGAGGAGACAGCCCTGTACCTGGGATGGTGACAGTGGTTCCGGTGCCGTCTGGGGCTGGAGTAATAGATTGTGCTGCAGCAATTTGAGATTGGGGATAAATTGCCACGAGTACCCATCCGTTGCTGTTTTCTTTGAGGAAAACCAGGCTGGGGAAAAAATCTACTATCAAAAATCCAGCAAGGGGAATTGCTGCCAGAATCGACCGCACAGCACGTTGAGCATTCATAAGTTTGCCTCGGTCTAGACCTTAATTCGAGTTTAAAATTGAGATTTTAGGTAAAAAAGAGTCGATCGCACCCCAACGCTGACACTTCCTAACGCGAACTCTCGATCGCAAATCTTAAATTTTAAGTCTAAATTTGATTGTGTCACCAACATAGCAAAGACTGACAGTAAGTGTCGAAACACAGGAAGTTTAAACAGAGAAAATTATGAGCGATCGAATTGTCCGTCTGATCGGTTTAACTGGGGGCATCGCCACCGGTAAAACCGCCATATCTAATTATCTGGCAGATGCCTGTGGATTTCCGATTTTAGATGCCGATATTTACGCCCGCGAAGCTGTGAACCCCGGTTCGCCAATACTTGACTCTATTGTAAAACGATACGGCGCGGGTATTTTGCTCCCGGATGGCAATTTAAATCGACCCGAGTTGGGAAGTATTATTTTTTGTAACGCAGACGAGCGGCAGTGGTTGGAACAACAGATTCACCCTTACGTGCGCCGCCGATTAGTTGAGGAAACTCAAAGCTGCATTGCTGCATCGAGTTTGGTATCCCAAGACACACAGGATTTAGGTACAAAGACTCAAGAAACCGGCTTTTTTCACCATCATCAAAAGCTAGAACCGAGTATTGTTGAAAAAAAAACCGGTTTCTGTGCCAAGGCTGACACGTTGACTTTGGTTTTGGTAGTGCCGCTGCTGTTTGAAGCTAACATGACTGACTTGTGTACCGAAATTTGGGTAGTGTACTGTTCACCCAAAGTGCAGTTAGAACGACTAATGCAGCGAGACGGCTTGAGTTACGATCGAGCTAATGCCCGCATTAACGCCCAGTTGCCGCTAGCTCAAAAGTGTCAACAAGCTGATGTTATTTTGGACAACTCGTCAACCCTCGACTCGCTATTCCTGCAGGTAGATTTGCAAGTCAGTCGCTGTGAGATTTGATACTTGAGATTGACTCGGCGATATCAGTTTTAAAACCTGGTTTTTTACTTTCTGCGCGGCAGTTCGATTTGAGAGTTGAGATTTGAGATTGACTCCACGATTTTGTCAACGGGCTTTTTTTTCCCAACCGCTTTCGACTCCTCCTTCGGAGTGGCGCGTAAGCGCTCTTGTCACAAAGCAAGATCAGAAAAGATCAGAAAAGATCAGAAAAAATAAAAGGTTCACAATTTATTTAAAAATACAATAGCAATCATTTATGAAGTTAATGTAAAAAATTAGGCACTGCCCGCTTTAAGGAATCTGCTTGACCAAGATATTGATATCTAAGGTGCTGATGGCGGGCTTGGGTACTCTCCTGTTATGTCTTTAATCCCCCGATTGCGGCTTCAACTCAATAAATTATGAAGTTAATCATAAAAGTCGTAAAACTTTACAATTGGCGGTTTTTGTTTCCTTGTTGGAAGGTCGTTTCCAGAGGATTCCAGAGGCGATACCATTTTAGATTTTAGATTTTAGATTTGGGAAGGATTTATAACTACCAGAGTTGGGAATACGGGCATAGAAGAGTAGCATTCTTTTTTTGAACATGGTCTTGAATTCTGCTGGTTGCCCGCCAGTAGCAGATAACTAGAAATTACCCGCGAACAAGCGAGCTAGATAATGGATTTCACCCGCTTTTAACCAAAAATCAAAAAAATTGCAGGTTCCCTCACTTACTAATTGATGACTTCGCCACAATTATTTTTTTTATCCTGATAGCAGAGTACAGACTGCGTATCAAGAAGGGGAAAATACAAATACCAAAATTTATGATGCGCGTTTACTCTTCCATCCTGATGTCCAGCCTGTTACTGAGTTGTACCGCAGTTAACGCTCAAAGCTTAGAAACTCGATCGACCTTTTTTGCTCAAGACAACTCTGCTCCCGAAATTTTAACCGCCGTAGCCGAGACTCAAACCTTTTACGAAGATTACGATAAAAATAAACCGCCCGGACGAGGCGACGGGAGATAATCCCAAATAAATGGCTATTTTTGCAAAAAAAAAGCGAAATCTACTGACTTATTACTTGTGTAAATTTTGCTTTTTTTTATATTAACGAAGGAATTCAGAATTTATCAAACTAAAAATTAACCGCCATTAGTTCCGGATATGCAAAAAAAAGTCTGTATCGGGGAGGAGAAACTTTGAGCTAAAACTTCACAATGTATACTCTGAAGCAATTGGCATTATTAAGCGCACTATTGGCTAGCGCCATAGCTGTTACTCAAAAACCAGAAAACAGTTTAAGATCGGAAAATCAGTTTACTACATCTCAAAAACTGTTATTAGCTAAAGATAGCGGTAGCAAATCACAACGCTGTAACTCCTCCCCGACTCCGGGGTGCTCTCGCCGAGATAACGTCAGTGATATGTAGAATTAAATCTCGGAATGCCAACAAAAATCTAGGATTAAGATTTCTATATTTTTGGGGCGGGTGGGAAACCCCACAAGAAAATTTAATTTTCTTAGGAACAAGCCGGAAAGCCTGTTCCTAAGAATGATGCCTGATGTGAATTTAAGCGGACTTGATATCAATCCTCCTCAGCAGCTTCGCCACCAACAACGACATCGCGAATCCGCAAACTCGGGCCGCCACAGCCGACGGGCAAACCGCTTTGCCCTGCCTTGCCGCAGCCGCCGGATTCATCCCAGTAGAAATCGTCGCCGATCGCCTCAATATCGGCTAAAGTGCTGAAAACATTACCCGAAAGAGTAACATCCCGCACCGGATTGTCCAATTTTCCGTCGCGGATCATCCAAGCTTCGCCGGCACTGAAAGTAAACATTTCGCCGTTAGTCATGCCGCCTTGCCAATTGCGCGCATAAACTCCTTCTTTGATACCAGAAAATAAGTCAGCAACTGGCGTGTCACCCCGTTCGATCCAAGTATTCGTCATGCGGACGATCGGCGGATAGTGATAATTCAAACAGCGAGCATTGCCAGTAGGCGTTTCTCCCAACTTGCCCGCAGTTTCCCGCGAGTGCAGCCGCCCGACTAAAGCGCCGTCTTTAATTAACTGAGTAGTAGTCGCGGGAGTGCCTTCGTCGTCGTAGAAATAGCTGCCCCGGTGTCCCTCTGGCGCTGCACCGTCGAAAATTTGCAAGTTTTTGGGGCCGAACTGGCGGCCGAGGGTCATAATTTCCAAAATGTCGGGATTTTCGTAGGCCATGTCTGCTTCCGAAAGGTGTCCGAAGGCTTCGTGGACGAACAATCCGGTCAAAATTGGGTCGATGACGACGGTGTAGGTGTTGCCTTGGACGGGGGGTAAGGCTAGAGAATCTACGGCTCTCTGAGCGGCGCTGCGAACTTGAACATCGAGATCGGTTAAGTCTTCGTAAGCTTTGCGGGAACCAGTAGTTTCGCGGCCTGTTTGTACGGTTTCCCCGCTGCGGGCGGTGGCTGCAAAGCGCATTTCCATGTCTGCCCAACCTTGTTCGAGCATGGTGCCTTCGGAGGTGGCGAGGATCATCCGCTGAGTGCTGTCGCCGTAGCGCACGGAGATTGTGGCGATGCGGGGGTCAATGCTGCGGAGAATAGCCGCGTAGCGATCGCACAATTGCTTTTTGTCAATTAGGGGAACCAGACGCGGGTCTGTTCCAGTCAGCGGCAGCAAGCAAATGTCTTGTATTGGGGTAACTGGCGCCAGAATCGTTTCTTCTTCCCCGATCAGTTTGGCTGCGGCGATGGCTTCTTCGATTCTTTCGGCGAGGGTGGAAAGTCGGTTAAAACTGGCAAAGCCCCAGCCGCCTTTGTGACAAGCTCTGACTTGGCCGCCAATTGAGACTCCTTCGCTGAGGGTTTCAATTTTTTCGCCCCGCAGCAGGATGTCGGTGCCTTCGGCTTCTTCCAGTCGAATTGCCAGATAATCGACTTGGTGGCGGTAGCGTGCCATTAAGTCTGACAGCAGATTTTTCGAGTCGGCGATCGAGGTGGGCATAAGGAAAGCACGGTGTTTAACTTACTTCATTTTGCACTTTTGTCAGGGCGATCGTGCAAAATATCGCCCCAAGCACGGAGATTGCGACTTATTGGTACGGTTCTGCCAATATCGTTAGTTAACAAATGTGGATATCCTGTGAGTTAGGAGGAAGGTGCAAGAAATTATGCGGGATTTTTTGATCGTGCTGGTGCTTGACTCCTAACTCCTGAACTTTCCTATACATAAATACTTCACCCTTCATGCCTCCGAAGGTGGGTTTATAACTGTGAATACTTACTTTTTACCGACAATAAGCGAAATTTTAGCCTCCGAAGGCCAAGAAAATGACCTGAGTCTCTTTGATGCTAAGTTGGCGGGAGAAAACAACCGCCATCGGTGTCCTGCAAGCCGTGGGGCTTCTCGGCTGAAAGCTGAACACGAATGGTACGGGGCGATCGCAGCTTTGAATCAAATGCTCGATCGGCAAAAAGCAGCACAAAAAACAGATGTCGATCGACAATTTGCTCGATCAAAAATCTCCAATTCCTGTCAGGGATTGGTGTTGTCTGGCCCGTCTTCGGTTTTGACTGACCCTGAGAGGGCCAACGGCTTTGCCAATTGGATTTTTACCAGTATTCCCAATAACGATGCAGCTTTGTGGTCTTTTCGGGCTAGACAAACTTTAGCTTTAATGCCGGCGGCTGATGTGCAAACATCAGCGCCTGCAGCGGCCCCGGCTTTGGCTTTGGCAAGTGGCGATCCCTTAGCCAACGAGCAGTTTTGTTTGGTTTTAACTGCTCGTTTTAGCCTGGTGATGGTTTTGGGTGAAAATTCTGCAGGAATTCCGGCTTTTCTATTTTCTTTCGATCCGCAAGTAGTGGCGAAAGCTTGGGAGGTTTTGCGGCGCAGGGTGACTGAAAGCGAATGTTTGCTTGCCAATTCTGACGGTAGCTTCAATTTACCAGTTAGCAAATTCACTAATAATTCTACTAAATTAGACGCGCTGTTCCAGCAATTTTTGCCTGTGGAACCCCATTATCAAACGGTGATGCAGTTCAGCCGCTTGCTGTTGCATAATTTGCCGGTTGGGAAAGATGAAGCAGGCAGAATAAAGGATGAAAGAATTGATGATTGTTTGAACCCCAAGCATAAAAAGTTATCGGCTACAGATATCAACTGCAAATCTCCAATTCCTCTGGCTACTAAAGAGGTGGAATTGCTACAGGCGATCGCCCACGAAGTCCGCACCCCTTTGGCTACCATTCGCACGCTGACTCGCTTGCTGCTGAAACGTCCCAAACTCGATCCGGTGGTGGTCAAGCGTTTGGAAATGATTGATGCTGAGTGTACCGCTCAGATCGATCGCTTCGGTTTAATTTTCCGCGCCGTGGAATTGGAAATGTCGCACGCTAAAAATTCTGGCGTGCAGCTAACAGCAATGTCCCTCGGTGAAGTGCTACAAAATAGCATTCCCCGCTGGCAAAAACAGGCGAGTGTTCGCAACCACACTTTGGAAGTTATTGTGCCGAAAAAGTTGCCTGCGGTAGTCAGCGATCCGACGATGCTGGATCAGGTTTTAACTAATTTGATTGAGAATTTTACTCGAACTTTGCCTTCCGGGAGTCGCATTCAGGTGGAGGTGACATTAGCCGGCAATCAGTTAAAGTTGCAGTTGGAATCGGAACACCTACCTGAAGGTAATGGCGCATCAACTTTTGCAGCTAAGGCAAATGGTCCTTTGCGATCGATCGGGCCTTTGTTGATGGTGCAGCCGGAGACGGGAAGTTTGAGTTTAAACTTGAGCGTGACTAAGAATTTATTTCGGGCTGCTGGCGGGAAGTTGGTAATTCGCCAGCGGCCCCAAAAGGGTGAGGTGATGACGGTATTTTTGCCGCTGCAATAGTGATTAGTCATTAGTGATTAGTGATTAGTGATTAGTTATTAGTCATTAGTCATTAGTCATTAGTCATTAGTCATTAGTCAATTAAAATCTCAATGACAAACTCGGTTCCTTCTCCCGTTGTAGAAAAACAACTCAGTTTTCCGCCGTGTTTTTCTTCTACAATTTGACGTGCGATCGCCAGTCCTAACCCAGTTCCTTTGCCCACATCTTTAGTGGTAAAGAGATGGTCGAATATACGATTTTTTACCTCGTCTGACATTCCTTTTCCGTTATCGGCGATGGAAATTTTTACCTTTTCACTTTCTACTTGTGTCCGAATAGTGATGTGATTGGGATGGGCTTGAATTTCGGCAAAACTCCGTCCTTGATTCGATTCTTCTAAGGCATCAATCGCATTTGCTAACAAATTCATAAATACTTGGTTTAATTGTCCCAAATAACATTTTACTTTGGGAATCTTGCCGTACTCTTTAATGATTTGAATTTCAGGATGCTTGTCGTTCGCTTTCAGGCGATGGCGTAAAATCATCAAAGTGCTATTGAGTCCTTCGTGGATATTAGCCTCAACTTTATGGGCAGTATCGGCGCGAGAGAAAGTGCGGAGGGAGGTGCTGATGTTTTTGATGCGCTCGCATCCTATTTTCATGGAACTCAACATTTTGGGTAAATCTTCTACTAGATAATCTAAATCTATTGCCTCTGCTTTCTTAATCAATTCTGCTTCGGATTGCGGAAACTTTTCTTGATAGAGGCGCAAATAATCAATTAAGTCTTGGACTCCAGCATGAGCTTCATTAATGTTCCCGGCAATGAAACCAACGGGGTTGTTGATTTCATGGGCAACCCCGGCCACTAGATTACCTAATGCTGACATCTTTTCACTTTGGATCATTTGCATCTGAGTTTGCTGAAGTTCATTCAAAGTCTGCTGCACTTGGTGATAGAGGCGGGCATTCTCCAGAGCGATCGCCGCTTGACTAGAGAGAAAATTCAGCACTAGGAGGCGATCGCGACTAAACACCCCACTGGTTATCCGATTTTCTAGATACAAAATGCCGACCAAATTCCCCTGATTTAGAATTGGCAAACCCAGCAAACTCTCTGGTTGGTGGTGCTCTAAATAATCGTCAATCACAGGCAGATCAGTTTTGAGGTGATCAATGACAACTGCTGCTAGGGTGTTTTTGACATACTGGATTAATTTAACAGGAACGGTGGGATTATTCTCTAGGGGTTCCCTTTGCAGGCTAATGTTTTCCCACGTAGCTATCGCCCGCACTTGCCATTGTTGATCTTGGCAGAGCATCAGTGCACAGCGATCGGCTCCAGAGTTTTGTAGCATGGTTTGGGTCACAATTTGCAGCAACTCATCCAGGTCGATCGTGCTGGAGATTATTTGGGAGATTTGCAGCAGGGTCGTAAAATCTAGAGCATGGTTGATCGAGGTGCTTGAGGTAGTGTGGTGGGTGCTCGAATGAATTGAGTAGGTGGGATTGGTGAGGGTGGATAGGGTTTCTAAAATAGTGAGGGGTTGGCCGGACTGTTGTAAGATGGGGCGCAGCAGATCGGGATAACGTTTTTCTAGGTCATCGGTTTTGGCTTTGGCTCCCCAGCGGGCGTAACAATAGTAGGCTTCCTGCATATAGCCAGCAGCGACTTTTTCTTTGCCCCAGTCGAGGTAGAATTTAGCTGCGAGTTCGTGGGCGAGGGCTTCTTCGTTGAGGAATTGGTTTTCTTTAGCGAGGAAGATTGCGCGATCGTACAACTCAGCAGCCTGCCATTTTTGTTCAGCAACACGAGCCATCTCGGCCTCTAAAAGCATAAATTTGGACAGACAGTTTTCAGGACAGTTGTCTGCCCAAACTTGAAGTTTTTCCCGATTCTTCTGAACAACTTCTTGATAATCTTTTGGTTGTTTTTCCGGTGCTACCCCATAAAGTTGCAATACACTCAAAGACTGATAAAAACAATGCAGTACACGTTGAAATTGTCCATAAAGTGTATTAGAAAACTCTGCCGCCGCTACTAACATTTCATAAGCTTTAGCATACTCACCATAGGTGAAGAACAAAAAAGCTTTAGCGAAATAGTATGTACTACTGCCATAGCCATAGCCAATTTCATTGAATGTTGCTAGCGCCGACTCTTCATCAAATGTTTCAGAACTCAGGCTATACTTCCCTATCGTTAGCCCTTGCAAATTCTCTAGGATCTTGCACTGAAGAATTAGGGCAAATGCTGTCGTAATCTCCGTCCGTTCAGCAAAGCTGATGTACTTTTCATGTCGAGCCAGCAAACTGTGAATATCGCTGGATACGATCGCCTGCTGCCAGAAACTGAACAGAGCACTGTGATGACACCAAGAAAAATCCCCTACCTCCATTGCCCCCTGATAAGCAGCTTGTTGCAGAAGAAGATTGGAACTGACGTGCTTGCGCCAATGGTTGATAAAATTGCCGAACGACATATAAATTTTGCCATTCAGGGTGGTGTTATGAAATTTTTCATTCACCTTCAACCCTAAAACTCCAAACTCATAGCCCAATTCATAGTCTTGGAAGCGTTGGCAGAGAATTGTTCCATACCAAACATAAACAAAACCCGCCACATTTGTATTCCCGTATTGCAAACAGAGATTGGTCATGTGTAAAACAACCAGCACTAACAAATCCTGATTAGTTAGGTAAGTAGGCGGGACCATGTTCATTAGCAGTTTGATCAGCATCTGACGTTCTTCATCGACAATGAGTGGTGCGTCGATTAGTCCTGCAACTGCGCGCTGATTTAAGGTTTTTTTAACTTCCAGAGCCATCCCTTCTAACTCGGCTTCATTTGGCATAATTGCCAGTTCTAAGCCTAACAGTTTCAGTCCTTCAATTCCTACCTGAATCGCCTTTTGATACAGGGCCTTATTTTGATAATGGGTTAGCTGAATAGCAATAATTTTAGCTCGATCAAGAATATATTTAGCAGAGCTAAATGCGAGGCCTGTCAACTTTTCAGCTTCCTCAAAATTTCCAGCCAAAAATTCAGCTTCAAGGCTTTCTAAATACATCGTAAATGTTAATCTATAGGCAGATTCCCAGTTATTGCTGGGTAGGAAACTTAAACCGAAAGCGAGATATCTTGTCGCCGATTCATAAGCCGTTGAGAGTTTGGCTCTCTGCCCTGCAAAGAGGCTAATTTTAGCAAGCCTTGTTCGTTCTTCTTGCTGCGTTATTAGCTCGGAGCCAATGATAAAATGATTAATAATATCGAACACTTCTTCTCCTCTTTCAACTTCGGAGAAATTCGGAAGAAGTAACTGTCCTATTCTGAGATGGGTTGCTTGCTTTTGGTCATCAGGAATTAATGAATAAGCAGCTTGCTGAACCCGATCGTGTAGAAACTTGTAGTGAGGTAATTGAGCTGCTGTCGTTGGCAATGCAGAGCTGGTTGTTCGCTCTTCTTTTCCTAGATAAAACTTGTAAATTTCACTGGTTGGTAAGATGAATCCTTCTTGCAATGATTTCCATAAATCCGCAGCAGTTTCTTCCGGTGACTTCTCGCTGACTACCGCCAATGTATTCAAATCAAAGTGCGCTCCTATGCACGCAGCCAACTTCAGCACATCCTGAGTTTCTGGTGGCAACTTCTGCAATTGCACCGCCATAAACTCCACTACATCATCGGTGATAGTTAGGGCTTTGACTTTAGCGATATCGCACTGCCACCCCCCTGTTACCCCCCTCTCTCTCCCCTGGGAAAGGGGGGTGGGGTCAAACACAATCAGCCCATCTTCCTCTAGCGCCCTGAGAAATTGCGTGGCAAAAAATGGATTGCCTTTGGTTTGTTGATAAGCTAACTCGGTTAATGGCTGAGCCAGAATGCGATCGCACGAGAGGGTATCTGCTATCAAATCGTTAATATCGGCTTGACTCAGAGGTTGCAAGGTAATAGTATTTACCGTTACTTGGGATTTTTCCATCTCTGCTACTGCCAACATAAATGGATGAGCTGGGGATACTTCGTTATCCCGATAGGCTCCAATTACCAGCAAATTTTGACTATCTTTTTCACTCATCAACACTTGCAAAAGCTTCAGGGATGCTGAATCTGACCATTGCAAATCATCTAAAAAAATCACTAAGGGATGTTCTTTTGTAGCAAAAACCGAGATAAATTTTTGAAATAGTAAATTGAAACGATTTTCGGCGGCACTTCCCGAAAGTTCAGAGACAGGCTGTTGTTTACCAATAATTCGTTCTAATTCAGGAATTACTTCTACAATAACTTGACCATTTTCGCCAAGAGCCTTGATAATTTTCCTTTGCCATCGTTTGAGCTGAGCGTCGCTTTCTGAGAGTAATTGATCCATTAAATCTCGGAAGGCTTGCACAAAAGCACTAAAGGGAATGTTACGTTGAAATTGGTCGTATTTGCCTTTGATAAAATAACCGCGTTGGCGAACAATGGGTTTGTGAATTTCGTTGACTACAGCGGTTTTCCCAATGCCGGAAAATCCGGCAACTAGCATCATTTCGCTGCGGGATAAATTCGAGTCACGCCACTCCTCCTTAATCAAAAGGAGGTCTTCTTTTCCCTCGTTTCTATCGGTTATAGGCTCTTTTGGGGAAGGAGAATTAGAGGGGTTTGCTACTCGATCGAATGCTGCTAATAATGCAGCGACTTCGGTTGCTCTGCCGTAGAGTTTTTCGGGTATGATAAAGCGATCGCAAAAATCTCGCCGCCCAATGGCAAAACTCTCAATTTTACCTGTCTCATTGAGTTGTTGCAAACAAGTTTTTAAATCGGCTTTCAGCCCTAATGCACTCTGATACCGAGCTTCGGCATTTTTTTCCATCAATTTGCTGACCATCTCCGAGAGAACAAGGGGAATTTTGGGGTTAATTTCATGTACAAATGGTGGGTGCTGGGCAATGTGACAGTGGATCAATTCCATCGGATCGCTGGATTGAAATGGCAATTTTCCTGTCAGCAATTCGTAAAAAGTTACACCTAGTGAATAAAAGTCGGTGCGGTAGTCAAGGCCGCGATTCATTCTTCCTGTTTGTTCGGGAGATAAGTAGCTTAATGTTCCTTCGATCACGTTAGGACTCATCAGCATTTGAGTTTCTCGCGGCAGCAAAGATGCAATACTAAAGTCAATGAGTTTGACTTGTTTAGTCTCAGGATTTATTAAAATATTGGCGGGTTTAATGTCTTTGTGAATTATGCGGTGGCGATAAAGTATATCTAATGTGTTGCTTAGGTCGATCGCAATTTGGAAAAAATCAACCAGAGATTGCACGGCTTTTCCTTTCCCCGTCCATTCCTTCAGAGAAATTCCCCCGAAGTCTTCCACAATCAGCGCATAGCCGTTGCGGTAGGGTTCCAAGCTGTAGGTTTGGATGATTCCGGGTAAATTCAGGTTTTTGGCGATCGTGTATTGATTGCGAAAATGCAAGAGTTCGCTGAAGCTGGGATACTCGTTCCGCAAGACTTTGATGGCGACCGGTTTTTGGTCCGAGAGGCGAATTCCGCGATAAACTAGGGTGCGAGTGCCTGAGTAAATTCGAGCGAGAATTTGATAGCCAGTTAATTCTATCATAACAATAATTATTTCGCTATTAAAATATTTTATTTTACTATTATAATCTACTGCAAATCAGATTATACCTTCGTATCCATACTTAAAAATACAATAAATTTTACAGCCAGCGAACAGCTAACAGTTAACGGTTAAGTGAATTCACTTAACTGTTAACTGTTAACCGCATTCACTTAACCGAATTCATTCTCGCTTTCAAGGCATCTCGCGCTTGTTCTCGATCGTCAAAATGGACTTTTTCGGTGCCCAAAATTTGATAATCTTCGTGTCCCTTTCCTGCAATCAGCACGCCATCTCCCGGTTTAGCTTCCATAATAGCAGTGCGAATTGCAGCGGCTCGATCGCACATCACGATCGGCTTTACTGCGGCGGGAATTCCTGCTAAAACATCCTCCAAAATGCGATCGGGATTTTCAGTGCGCGGATTGTCGGAAGTAACAACCGCTAAATCAGCTAATTGTGCAACGATTTTACCCATGATCGGCCGCTTAGTGCGATCGCGATCGCCACCGCAGCCAAACACGCAAATCATCTGACCCGGAATAAACGGCCGCGACGCCTTCAACAAGTTCTCCAAACTGTCTGGAGTGTGCGCGTAATCGACAATAACGCTAATATCTTGGTCGGGACTAATTTGCACCCGTTCCATCCGTCCCGGAACTCCTGAAAACTGAGATAACTTCTCCACAATTGCGGACAAATCTAAACCCAATTCTAAAACAGCACCAACAGCAGCCAACATATTTGATAAATTGAACTGACCAACTAAAGGCAAAGAAAAAGCTGTTTCACCCTTGGGAGTGTGCAGCATTCCCTTAACTCCATTGGGCTGATACTCCAAATCAAAAGCATACAAATCTGCGGTTTTCAGAACAGTGCTGTAACTCCAAACTAGGTCGGACTTTAAACTTTCAACTATCCGCTGCCCGTAGGGGTCGTCAATATTAATTACAGCGCGCTTTTTGAGATAATCCGAACTAAATAAAAGCGATTTTGCCTCAAAATAATCTTCCATATCGCGGTGATAATCGAGATGATCTTGAGTCAAATTTGTAAAGACAGCAACTTCAAAACTACACCCCAAAACTCGCTGCTGCGCTAAAGCGTGGGAACTGACTTCCATCACCCCGTGTTTGCATCCGGCGACTACAGCTTCTGCTAATTGCTTTTGCAGGTCAACTGCAAAAGGTGTGGTGTAAAGTGCAGTTTGTTGGAAGCCCGGCCAGCGAGTATAAAGCGTGCCGAAAATCGCCGTCGGCAACTGCATTTGATTGAGCAAAAATTCGATTAAATGAGTTGTGGTAGTTTTGCCGTTAGTCCCGGTAACGCCGACAAGTTTTAATTTGCTAGCTGGATTGCCGTAAAAAGCAGTTGCTATTTGACCGCAAACTTGAGCCATATCCGCTGCTGCGATGACGCAACTACCCCCGTCTTCGGAAGGTGTCTTCTCGGCTGCTTGGGTGGAAATTATGGCGGCAACTGCACCAGATTCGATCGCACTTTGCCAAAAATCTCCGCCATCTACCCGAGTTCCCGGCATTCCCAAAAACAAATCACCCGCCTGACAAGCGTGGGAATTAGTGGATAAACCCTTGACTTCGGCATCGAGGGCGGGATGTTGCGCGTCAAAGGAAATGCTGGGAACTGCTGCTAATAATTCTCTCAATTTCATCTAAAAAACTCCTCGCTTGAATGTCTTGAATATGACTGGCGGAACACATTGTTTGAGCCATTCTCTACAGGTTTTTGCTGTATGCGGTGCAAACCCTAGGTTTTTTTATGCGCGGTGTAAAACCTATCGGCCTAGAGTAAGCTGCACACCGAGCACCCTGAAGTCAGGATTAAAACCTGAGTTTTTGGGTAAATCGTATTATTGTGACGGATCGATTTGCAAATATTTCTGTAACATTTGCTCCAATTGGGCGACACTACAGCGGGGAGAAGGACGGGGTAACAGTTCTTCAGCGGAGAATGCAGCCTCGCCAACAGAATTTATTGGCTGCGGCTGCACTTTAAACAAAACTGGAACTTCGTACTGATAAGCTTGAAACCAGTCCTCGCGTTCAGTAATATCTCGGACTTCGAGTTGAAACTTGACGCTTTCAATCTGTTCGAGTTTTTCTTGCAACCCTTCACACAAGTGGCATCCGGGTTTGCTGTACAAAATCAATCGCATCATAACAGTAAGATTAAACTCGATCTTAAATTCTCAAACCTGCGATCGCCAGTTGGCGAACTCAACGCGAGTAAGACGCAACTCACGGCTTTATTGGTCGCAATGCGCGATCGAAGTTATCTTAGCATTGGCAGCCAACAGATTACCGCGCTTGACTATCTCTTTCTTCTCTTCCTCTGTGTCCTCTGCGCCTCTGCGGTAAAAAAATAAATCTAGTTCACCAATGAAAGAGTTAAATTTATTGACATAACCTAATTGTAAACTCCACCTTGACTAATAAATCAATCTTTAGTATAGTATATAAATAGCCCTACATAAAGGAGGCAGTATGGACTGCACCGAATACGCAGAAGCCAAGCGAAAAGCAGCTAAAAAAATTAGCGCCGACATTCGAGAACGCTGGAACAATCGCATCGTGACGCGAGGATTGCACTTGATGGGAGAAGCGGGGGCAGTGCAGTATTTGGCTGATTACGGGCGGGGAATTGGAACGGCAAAAGTTATTGGTTTTGCACTGTGCGCGGAGTCGGAAGGATACCCGGAAATGGCGATCGGCTTTTGGAAAAGAGCGTTTGAATTGGAAACCGGAGAAAAGCCGATCGCCCTCAATACTCCAAACAAATCTAGCACCAATCTTGCTGCTGCAAAATCAGCTACCGCTGCCAACATAGAGACTGTTAATAACCCCGTAGTTCCCGAATTACCACCGCACTTACAGCCGGGAAGGATTGTCACCATGCAGCCGGTTGACGCGCCGAGTGAACGTTCTTATTACATCGAAAATCCCGATTATTGGGGACAGCCAAAACGCGACGGCAATCGAGTAGTGGTCATTGCCACGCCAGATAAAGTATACTACCAATCGCGATCGACTAACCTGCGGCAACAGGCATCGGTTGAGATCGATCGCACTTTAATCGACACAGCCGCTAAAATTGGCACCTTTGTTTTAGACGGCGAACTGTATTACAAAAGCTGTACAGGCAGCGAACACCGTACCGGGGCGCAAGCTGCTACAGTTAATATTGAAAGCGGTTTTCCGACTACTCAGCCCAGCGCAATTTATGCCATTTTTAAAAGTTTGTTTTTCAAAGGCAATGATTTAACTCCCGTGGCAGAATCCGAACGAATTGCAGTGGGAGTTGAAGTTGGCGAAATGCTGGCGAATTTATCCCCAGCCTTTGAAGTTGTACCGACATTTCGCACCACCGCCGAAAAGCTATTCCTGGCAAATCAGCAGGAATCTGAAAATAAAGAAGGCGAAGTTTGGATGTTGCACAACTGTCACTATGTCGGGGGAAAAGATGTTAAGAAATATCCGATGGTGAGAACTAAATACTGTCAAGAACACGATTTGTTTATTGTGGGTTTGACGGCGACAAAAGTTGCGGGGCGGCCGTTTAGCGCCGTTAAAGTAGCGCAAGAAATTGAGGGCAAATTAGTCCCAGTAGGAACTGTGGGAACCGGGTTTAGCGCGGAGGAAATGCAGGAAATTGCCCGACTCTACGAGGCTAACCCCAAAAGTGTCAAAATTAAAGTGCGATCGCAGGGTTTGACGGAAAGTGGCAAATTATGGCACGCACGATTTCTGGAGTTTTGTTAAATTTGTAGGGAAACGGCACTGCCGTTTTCTTCCCCAAATATGCGAGTTCCAACACATAGTATCAGATAAAATCAGCCGAGTAAAAATCAATGGTTATCAGCAAAAACAATTTCTACATTTCTCCAGAAGAGTACCTAGAAGGCGAGCGAGTAAGCCCGATCAAACACGAATACAGACGCGGACACGTTTATGCAATGACAGGGGCAAAAAAGCCTCATATTGTTATTGGTAGTAATTTAGTTCGGCTGCTGGGAAATCATCTTCTGAATACACCCTGCTTAGTTTTATCATCAGATATAAAAGTCCGACTGGAAGAGGCAAATTGCTATTACTATCCTGATGTAGCGGTGACTTGCGACGAAAGAGATACCTCAACTACTGAAGATTTCATTTTATATCCATCTTTAGTAGTTGAGGTATTGTCGCCCTCAACAGCAGCTTTCGACAGAGGCGATAAATTTGCCGATTACCAAACTTCTCCGAGTTTGCAAGAATACGTACTCATCACTCAATCTGAGATTAAAATTGAGTGCTTTCGGCTGAATGAGTCAGGAAATTGGGTTTCTCAAACTTACGGACAAGGAGATAGAGTAGAATTTGTTAGTGCGAATTTTAGTTGTGCAATTAGCGAAATTTATCAAAAAGTCCCCGGCATCATATTGTGATGTATGAAAAACAACTTTCTTTGGTTCGTAGTCAGGAATGCAAGTCCTTCTTCTGAGGACTTCCGTCCTCACTACGAACCAAAACGATAGCTAACCAATAGAAAAAACAATGATTAAAATCTTACACCTTTCAGACATTCACATGGGCAGCGGCTTTTCCCACGGCCGGATTAATCCAGAAACTGGTTTAAATACGCGGCTGGAAGACTTCGCGGCGACGCTGAGCAAATGTATGGATAGAGCAATTTCTGAACCCGTAGATTTAGTCATATTCGGCGGCGATGCTTTCCCTGATTCGACGCCTCCACCGTTTGTTAAAGAGGCTTTTGCCCGACAATTCAGCCGCTTGGTGGACGCCCAAATTCCGACTGTTTTGCTAGTAGGAAATCACGACCAACATTCTCAGGGACAAGGTGGCGCGAGTTTGGGAATTTATCGGACTTTGGGAATACCTAAGTTTATTGTAGGCGATCGCCTGGACACTCACCTCATTCAAACCCGCAGCGGGCCAGTACAGGTGGTTACTTTGCCTTGGTTGACTCGATCGACCTTAATGACACGTTCCGAGACTGAAAGCCTGTCTATGGGCGATGTTAACCAATTGTTAACCGAAAAACTGACGATCGCAATGGAAGGCGAAATTCGCCGCCTAAACCCCGACATACCAACCGTACTTTTAGCGCACTTAATGGCAGATAAAGCAAGTCTGGGCGCCGAACGTTTTTTAGCAGTTGGCAAAGGCTTTAACATTCCGGTTTCCATGCTAACTCGCCCTTGTTTTGATTACGTTGCTCTCGGCCACGTACACAAACACCAAAATCTCAATGCTTCCAACAATCCGCCCGTAATTTATCCCGGAAGTATCGAACGAGTTGATTTTAGCGAAGAGAAAGAAGATAAAGGTTTTGTGCTAGTTAATTTGGAACGGGGGAAAGCTGAGTGGGAATTTTGCACTTTGCCAGTACGGGTGTTTCAGACGATTAAAGTGAATGTTTCCGAATCGGAAAATCCGCAAGCCGAGTTAGTTAAAGCTATTGGCAAGAAAGAGATACAAGACGCAGTTGTGAGATTAATTTACCAATTGCGATCGGAACAATTGGATTTAATAGATAACGGAGAATTGCACGCACTTCTGGGCGAAGCGCACAGCTACACAATCCAGCCGGAATTAGTCAGTCAGTTAGCGAGGCCGCGCTTGCCAGAATTGAATGCTAATAATAGTATAGAACCGTTAGAAGCTTTGAAAACTTATCTGGCAAGTCGCGAAGATTTGAAAGATGTTGCTGAGAGTATGTTAGAGGCGGCACAAGGTTTGTTGGGCAATACGGAAGAAGTTTTGGTGGAATTTTAAGTCAATAATCGCGCATCTAATTACAGGATGATTTTGCTGCCCAATATTGTAGGGTGGGCATCTTGCCCGCCCTAAATATACTATTTAACTCCCAAAAATCTCACCCACCGCCAACCGAGTTCCATTGGCAAAATCCACCCCAGACTGCACCTTTTTCCCCGCTAACTGCACCTCCCGCAACAATAATAAACCATCACCGGTTTGGACGATCGCTCCCAACCCCTTCACAACCTTAACAACTTCCCCATTGGCGCCCGATAACTGGGCTAAAACAGGCCATTCGCGTTCCAAAACTCTCAAATCCGCTGGCATTTGCAGCCAATATTCCGGCCCGACGGGCACAGTAGCTATCACCTTCAGAGAATTGCCGCGAAAAGTCGTCGTGCAATCCGGGAAAAAGCCCCTAACTTGATTGTGAAGGGCGATCGCACTTTTCGACCAATCGAGCACATAATCTGCACTCTTAATCATCGGTGCGTAAGTCGCCTCAGCATCATCTTGAACAACAGCTTTAACCTTATCGTCTCTCAATTTTACCAAAGTTTCTATCAACAAATCCGCCCCAACTTCCGCCAACCTATCCGCCAAAGAATCAGCATTATCCAACAGCGAAATACCAGCAAAAGCCTTCAATAGCATCGCCCCCGTATCCATCCCAGCATCCATCAGCATAGTAGTAATTCCTGTTGTCTTTTCCCCGTCAAAAAGACAGCGCTGAATCGGCGCGGCACCGCGATACTTCGGCAAAATTGAACCGTGAACGTTAACGCAACCCAAACTAGGAATATCCAGAATTTCTTGAGAAAGAATTTGGCCGTAAGCCACCACCACAAACACATCCGCCGCCGCTTCTCGCAACTTAGCAAGCGTTTCCGCATCTTTCTTAATTCGCTGCGGCTGCCAAACCGGGAGACTGTGATTTAAAGCCACATCTTTAATAGGTGAAGGCATCAATTTATTGCCCCTTCCCCGGCGTTTATCCGGCTGAGTCACCACACCCACCACCTCAAATTCTGGGTGGCTTAGCAAACTGGATAAAGTAGGGACAGCAAAATCGGGAGTGCCAAAAAAAACAATTTTCATATACTTTTAGTTAAGTAGAACTGCCCGAAAAAACCCTAACATATTATAGAGGCGTATTTAGCAAAAATCTATACAAGCCGGCAGTTTATAGTGAGGTGGGAGGGGGTTTTGATCGTTTGTCTATGGGTTGTAAGTATCAGGCGTGAACCCCCCTACATAGATGGTCAAATTCTTGGTAAAATCTTCAAGAAAACTTGTAGGGGCGGGTTCATCAACAATCTTTAATTGACACCCCAAATATCTATAAACCCGCCCCCACCCAACCAATAACCCCAAACAACCCTTAAATTCCATCAATTATTTAACATCTCGGTGGGGTGGGGGCGGGTTTGATAATTTGTCGATTGGTGGCAAATATTTCGGTGAACCAGCCCCTACCGAAATTATGTCTATTTAACCCGGTTTGCTATCACTCCTTAAATTTTTAAAGTGCTAATGCCCTTGAGAGAAAGTGCAATAGAGCAAAAAAGCAACGAAGAGTAGACCCAGGCAAGACACCCCGTCGTTAGCTCCAAACTCCTCCTGCACAGGTTGCGTGGCTGCTGGTTTACGTTGACGTTCTATTGCTTCTGCTTCCCGGCGTTGACGCGCCCTTTTTTCTTCGTCCTCGCGTTGACGTTTCGCTTCTGCTTCCCGTTTTCTCTCCTCTAATGTACCCAAAGCCACATCGCGAATATGGAGTACACCCGGTAAACTCGGATCAATTTGCAAAGCGCGATTAAAATCTTCAACTGCCTGTTCTAACTGTCCTAATTTATGATAAACTAACCCGCGATGATGGTAAGTATGAGCATCATTAGGATTTAATCGCAGTACCAGGTCAAAATCTGCGATAGCGCCCTCATAATCGCCAACTTGATAATAAGCCAAACCGCGCTGAATATTCGCGTCTAAGCGAGAACTATCTAACTGTAAAACTTGATAAAAATCTGTAATTGCCGAGGAATATTCCCCATTATTTGCCCGTTGTAAACCCCGTTGCCAACAAGACTCGATCGCGCTTAGTTGTAAATCCGCCCCCAAACCTTGCAAACATTGATTTAGCTTGGTTAAATAGGGCACATCATCAATGGTTAAAGCCGCAGCCAAAGCATTTAATAACTGACTTTGTTCTGGAATCGGCAAACCATGCAGTTTTAACCAATATTGGACAGACAAATATAACTGTGCTGCGGCCCACTGCTTGTCAGCCAAACTCAACAGAGATACAGCTAAATCCAAACGCAAATCAGGAATTAATGCCGACTGTTCTTCAGCCAAGTTGTCATATAATGCCTGATAATAACCCACTGCAATTTCTATGACAGTCTCCTGTTCCTCTGCGGGCATTTTTGCCAACATTTCCGGGAGTAACTGCGGCAGCAAAGGTGTTTTTTGCTCGTTTGGAGGCAGAAATATCAGACAATATTCATCAACAATTAACCCGGCGATTAAAGCATGGAATATCCCCATAAATTCGGCCAAATCATTGTAATCATTTTTGTGCAAATGATAAGGGCGATGAATTTCGCTTAAATCTTCTCCTTCCTCTAGGGCACGGCGTTCAATTTCCGAAATTCGTAAATTTTGCTGATAGCCTTGAACTGTTTCCTCACCATAACGGCTATCAAAATCAGCCACAGGCTTACCAGAGTCAATATACGCTTGTCGTTTCCCTTGCCAATTCACAGCCCGTTGTTTGGCAAAATCATACAATACCTCAACCCAAGGTAATTGATGAATTGGGGTTTGGTAACGATATTTTTTGAAATTAATATGCCAAAAGCCAAAGCGCAAATAAAAGTCATCGGGCGTGGCGGATGAGTCTAAAATGAGTGTGGGAATTACCCGCAAACCTGCAAATAAGTTTTCCGCCGCCGCTTCTTCCCGAAAAACATTACTCCGCCAATAACCGCCCATAAATTGCACTGGCCGGCCCTCGGTGATATACTTGTCTAGGAAGTTTCGCAGATAATTGCTTAAAAATTCCTCAGATACCGGAAAGTTTTGATTTGGTTTAGCAGCATCGTGAGTCAAGACTGGTGGTGATAAGAAAACTCGTAAAATGGGTGTATCTTCAGGGTTGATGTTGGCAATAATGTTTTCGGCGGTGACGAAAATTGGGGAATTTTCTAAGTTTTTTTGTTTGACAATGGTGGCAATTGCTGTTTCGCGATTTGCCTGAGCAATCTCTCGTGCTAAGAGAGCATCTAACTGTTTTAATTCTAGTTGGAGCTGACGCTGTTCAGCGAGGCAAAATTTTTGCAATTCGGCGCGCAATACTTCTAGTTGGGCGCTGTGTTCGCGGTTTAGTTGGCCTTCATTGGCTTGAAAAGCCCAATTTAAATCCGCTAATTTATATTGTAACTCGCGGTTTAGCATACCTTCATTGCGTTGACAAGCACTATTCATTTCTGCGAGGTATTGCTGTAAATCTCGGTTTAATTCGCCTTCTTCCCTTGTGACATCAAGGGTGGCTTGATGTTGCAAGGCTTGGAGAATAGAAATATTTTCTTGTAGTTTTATTTGTTTGTTAGCGTTTTCTGAATTAATCTTGGCAATAGAGAGCGCAGTGTCTGCATTGATATTAGCAATAGAGAGGGCGGCTCCAGCTTGAATATCTGCTTGATATTCGGTCGAAAAAAGTTTCGCATTAGCATCATTTTTAATCTGAACCAAAACACTTTTTTTTCCTGGTAATGATTTCGTCATAAAAAATTGCTCCTATTTTGTATGGTTAAGGTTTGATCAACCAGATATGGATGGAATCTAAGCGTTATTTGGGGCTGTTGCTGGGGTGGGGGCGGGTTTATTCAGATGATTGGTGGGTGGCACAATTGAGCGGTGAACCCGTCCCTACGGATTTTATGGAAGATTATACCAATAATTTTATCATGTAGGGGCGGGTTCATCCACATATTTGCTACCCATCGACAAACGATCAAAACCCCCCCACCCCTCTTTAGGATTTTTAATGGCGACGCACCCTAGGACTGCTTGATTAAAGTGAGAGAGGGGTGTTCCGAAGGACGATCGCCTACAATCTATAGGTGGTAAAGTTGTCAAAATTGCGATCATATCTCCTCGAACATGGAAAAGCCGTCGAATCTCCTGCTTAAACTCAGCCGCAGCTTATTTGCCGACACCGCCGAACAAGAAAAGTTTATTCATGCCGTCACCAATCCCCAAGCTTTTAATCCTGCCATCTTGTGGCTGCAACCAAAACCAGCAGAAAACCCATTTCCTGTCGAAATTCCCGTTGCTTGGCAACCGGAATTTGTAGATAGACTGGCATGAGAATCCCAGCCGGGAAAACATTCGTTACATCAAGCAGGACATTACTACGGTCTCGACTTTTCCTCAATCTTCGCTGCCTCCACATTGTTAACAATACCCCTGCCCATCAAACTAATCTTAGATATGTGCGCCGCCCCCGGAGGAAAAAGTATATTTGCCTGGAAAACATTAAACCCAGAATTGCTGTTGTGCAACGAAGCCATAGGCAAACACATGGGAATGCTGATCTCTAATTTAAGACGCTGCCAAATTCTACCATCCGCCGCCAACGTCGATTCAAAAATACTTGCCGAAAAGATGCCACAAACGGCTAATTTAGTAATAGTAGATGCTCCTTGTACTGGTCAATCACTTTTAGCAAAAGGAGACAAAGCACCCGGCTGCTTTCATCATGTCACCATCAACAGCAATACCAACCGCCAAAAAATAATTTTAGCCAATTCTGCTAAAATTGTAGCGCCCCAAGGTTATCTTGCATACATGACCTGCACTTATTCAACCGCAGAAAATGAACAAGTCAGCGAATGGCTGTTAAGCAAATTACCCGAATTTCAGTCAGTCACTGTTCGTCATTTAGAAAAATATCGATCGCACCTGACCGAAATTCCTTGCTATCGGATGTGGCCACAAGATAGACTAGGAGCTGGAGCTTCCACCGTTTTGTTTCAAAACACCTCGGATGCAGAAAGAAATCCGCTACCAGCAGATTTTCTAGATTTAGCTCGTTTTACCAACCTCTAACTATCGGCGTCCATCCCCGTTCATCTGCGGTTAAAAAAGTCTTCTTCCCTGAATCTAACTAAAAAATGATATTATCCAAATTATCCAAAGCAATTAAAAGACCACTCCAACTAGCGATCGGCATTTTAATTGCCTTAAATCTGCTAATATTAAGCGGCTGTCAAAACAGTACCACCCCAGTCTCAAAAAACGGCGAGCCGATCGAACTCACACTGTGGCACGGCATCAATCCTCCGCCAAATCGCGACGTATTTCAAACCCTTACAGACAAATTCAACCAAACACATCCCAACATCCAAATCAAACCAGTTTACATCGGTCAGCCCGACCAACAACTACCAAAAATACTAACAGCAATAGTTGGAAATGCACCGCCTGATTTGTTGTGGAATGGCCCCTCAATTGCAGGAAAACTAGCAGAACTCGACGCAATTGAACCCTTAGAAAACTGGCTCGACAAATCGCCCCGGAAAGCCGAAATTGACCCGGCACTCTTCGAGTCAATGGAACTTGGCGGACATACTTGGTCAGTTCCCCTAGGCACAAACAACGTCGCCATATTTTACCGTCCCAGCTTATTTGCAGCAGCAGGAATCAAAGAAGTGCCGCAGAATTGGGCGCAATTAAAGCAAGTAGCCCGATCGCTCACGCGAGACACCAACGGAGACGGCCGCACAGACCAACACGGCATAGTGCTCCCCCTAGGCAAAGGAGAATGGACAGTATTTACCTGGCTGCCATTCATGTTCAGCGCAGGCGGCGAACTCAAAGGCAAAATACCTCAAAGTCCTGTACCTCAAATAGATAATCCCGGTTCTCAGGCCGCCTTAGAATTGTGGAGCGACTTGTTAAAAGAAGGTTCAGCAATATTGTCAGCACCCGAACGCGGTTACGAACTCGACAATTTCATCGCCGGGAAAGTCGCCATGCAAATCACCGGGCCGTGGACGCTAGCACAGTTGCAGCAAAGCGCGATCGACTACGCAGCAATGCCTTTACCGATGCTCAAACGCCCCGCAGCCGTCGTAGGGGGTGAAAACATATTTTTAATGAAAACCTCGCCAGAACGAGAGCGAGCAGCCCTAGTATTCTTAGAATACGTTATAGGTGAAGAATTCCAAACAGCATGGGCATTGGGAACAGGTTACTTGCCCATTAACTTAAAATCGAGACAGAGCCAAGCTTATCAAAGCTTTGTGGAAAAAAACCCTGTTTTGCGAGTATTTTTAGAACAAATGAACTCAGCCAGAGCGCGACCCATTATATCAGGTTACTCCCGCCTATCAGAAAACCTCGGTCGCGCCATAGAGGCAACCCTTCTCGGCCGCAACCCCCAAGACGCCCTTCAAGAATCTCAAGAGCGTTTGACACTAACCTTAGATATTACAACAGCCAAAGAGAAATAGACAATAAAAAATATTTTTTTTAGCTGTAAATTATCCGCTTTGACTGTATTCGAGCGAAAGACTTGAAGCCTCGATTGATTGGTTAAAAATCTAGTGAAAATCACTACAGCCTGCAATTCTAATCAGAAACCGTGTTTCTTGCCCCAAACTTACCGAAAAGCAGAGATTTTACGTCGCTGTTATTGGTATTTTAGGTATTTTAGGTATTTTAGGTATTATTGAGCATCGTGCAAGATGTTAGGGTGAATAGAGTTACGATCGCCCGACACAAAAAGACACCCGCTGTCGCTCGGTAATAAATTTTTAACAAAAACCAAAAATTTCCAAACCAATTGCTTAGCCATTAGAGATATATTTACAAAAAAGCGATACTCCCGAAATTCATGGGCAGATTTGATCGAACAAAAAAACCACTCCCTCAACGGCACCACAAAAAGTTAGCTCAAAAGCTTCTCCCACTACCTACCACTCATGACCTACCATCACTTAATAGAAACATTTTCTCTACCCTCTGCCTGTCCCGTGCCACCTACTGAGACCCCAACAACCGTCCACCTTTTCCCCAAACGACCATGCAGACAAAGTTCCTTAATGCAATCAAAGGACATTCCTGGCGGTACTTCCTCGCAGTAGGCGCGATCGCCCTGGTCTACTATTGGGCGTCGCAATTCGCCATTTCCACCCTCACCCTCAGTTCAGAAATTTACCCGATGTGGCCAGCAGCAGGAATTGCCCAAGTCGCCCTGCTGCTGTTTGGGCGGCAACTGTGGCCGGGAATCGCGATCGGAGGCTTCCTGTTCAGCATGAACGTACCGTCGGCCAACATCGCCACGGCATTGATCTCGGCAGGCGCCAGAAGCCTGCAAGCGTGGACGGGAACTTATCTACTCCAGGGCATTAACTTTAGCGCCGGGCTCGATCGGCTCAAAGACGTTTTAGGAATAGTCGGGCTAGCAGCCTTGGGATCTACCCTGATCAGCTCCACAATCGGCAGCATCCTCGTATGTCTGAGTGGTATATCTAGCTGGAGCGATTTTGGCACGATTTGGGGGACTTGGTGGGTGGGAGACGCTATGGGAATTTTGCTCGTCGCCCCGCTGCTACTGACGTGGCAACAATTGCCCAAAGTCCCCACCCATCGCAAACAGATAGCTGAACAAGCGATTTGGCTGCTGCTGCTACTAGCAGTCGGCTGGCTCGTCTTTTGCTCCCGCACCCGCGCCGCCTACGCCCGCTATCCCCTCGAATACTTACCATTTCCCCTAGTAGTTTGGGCTGCCTTTCGATTCGGTCAGCGCTACACCGCCCTCTCCAACCTCATCCTCTGCGGCTTCGCCATCTGGGGCATAGCCCGAGGCAGCGGCCCCTTCCTCAAACACGCCAGCAGTATCCCCCAAGCACTGTTATCCCTGCAAGCCTTCATCGCCGTCATCGCCGTCACCGGCTTAGTCTTAGCTGCCACCGTCGCCGAACGCCACCAAGCAGAAGCCTCCCTGCGCGCCAGCGAAGCCAGCCTCGCTAACGCCCAGCGCATCGCCCAGCTAGGCAACTGGGACTTAGACCGCAACGCGCAGCAATTGCGGTGGTCAGAGGAAATTTACCGCATCCTGGGACAGGAACCGGGAACTTTTGAACCCAGCCTTGAAGCCTTCTTGGAATACGTGCACCCTGAAGACAGAGAATTAGTCAAAACCTCGATCGAAGCCGCTTTATTTCAGCAACAGCCTTACAGCATCGACTACAGACTCATACTCCCCAACGGTAGCAACCGCACAGTCTACGAACAAGCGGCCGTCACCTCCCTCTACATCACCAGCACCGTCCAAGACATCACAGACAGAAAGCAAGCCGAAGCCGCCCTACGTTCTTCAGAAGAAAGATTTTCCAAGGCCTTTCACGCCTCCCCAGTCGGGATCAGCATCTGCACCCTCACGGATGGATGCTTCCTCGATGCCAACGAAAGCTTTTTGCGCTCATTAGGGTGGCTGCGGCACGAATTTCTCGGCCGCACTCCCAGCGACTTAGGAATGTTTGTCAATTCAGAAGACGGGGGGCGGCTCGCCCAGATTTTGCAATCACAAAATTCGATCAGCAACCAAGAAATCAAAATTTGCACCAAAGCCGGCGAAGTCCGCGACTGGCTGCTGTCATTGGAACTCATCCACCTCGGCAGCACTCAGTGCGTTTTAATCATGACCACCGACATCACCGAACGCTTGCGTTCCGAAGAATTCCGCCGGGCCGCATTAGCCGCCGAAGCTGCAAATAGATCCAAAAGCATTTTTCTCGCCAACATGAGTCACGAACTCAGAACCCCCCTCAACGCCATCATTGGCTACAGCGAGATCCTGCAAGAAGACGCCCGAGACCTTGGTGCCGAAGAGTTCATCGACGACCTCCAGAGAATTAACACGGCCGGTCAGCACCTACTCGCGCTGATTAAAGATATTCTCGACTTGACCAAAATTGAAGCAGGCCACACCGACTTGCACGTCGAAACTTTCACCATTCCAACTCTGGTTGAGGAAGTAGTTGCCACGATCGCGCCGCTGGCGGACAAAAATAGCAATATTGTAGAAATACAATGCCCCGAAAATATTGGCTCGATGCAGACCGACTTGACTAAACTCCGGCAGTCTCTGCTCAACCTCCTCAGCAACGCCGCGAAATTTACTTGCTCCGGCGCGATTACCTTCGCCGTTACCCGATCCGTCGAAACCCCCGCCGACTCTGCAAAGAAAGACAAAAAACTTGGAGCGTATAGAGAAGGTGGCCAAGCTGAAAATAGCTTATCTCTCTTATCTTCCGCTCAAGATTGGATCATTTTTACGGTCAAAGATACCGGCATTGGCATGAGTCCCGAACAGTTAGCCAGAATCTTTGAGCCTTTCACCCAAGCCGATTCCTCCACTACTAAAAAGTACGGCGGCACTGGTTTGGGGCTGACCATTACTAAGAAATTCTGCGAAATGATGGGCGGAGACATTACCGCATTCAGCGAGGAGGACAAAGGTTCTACTTTTATCATTCGGCTGCCAGCTATTTTCACCGACCTTTCAATTTCAACCGAAAATTCTGATAAATAATAATTTATTGACATTTCTTTTCGAGCGTTTCCGGTTTTATTAGCCTCCGCAATTCGCTGATTCTTTCGCTAGCAGGTATCGAGATTTTAAACATATAGCCAAATCATTAAAGCCGTTAGGATATAATTAGCGCAGTTTAAAGTTTTTTGGAGAGCAGAGATGCTCAATAGGCTTTTCGATCAAACCTAGTATTTGCTTGATCCCGTAGCTTTCGACTAACTGTATAGCTGCGTATATATAATATTATTAATTAACAAGATATACTGTAGAAAGTTGCCTACAAAGCGCCAGAAAATATGCACCCCCACCTCCAGCGCCAACTCGAACAGCTCGGTTTAGTCGGCGAGTCTCCCCCTCCCACTGCTGAGCAGTGGCAGCTTTTATTAGAGCAGGTAAGTTGTAGCTATGACGGAGTTCAGAGTCAGCAAGAACTTCAGCAGCAGGATTGCTGGAACTCGGAGACAGTGGCGCTCAAGGATTTAACTGACTCGCCCCAGTCCCCTAAAGACTCTCCAACAGCTTCACAATTCGATCGACTGCGGGCGAGTGTCAACAGTTGGGGGGCGGGATTGTGTATCCTTGACGCGAAGGGCTGTGTAATCTCGGTGAATCCAGAAGCAGAACGCTTGCTGGGGTGGCAAGAGTCGGAACTTGCAGGCGTTTCCCTGCTAGAGCGCATCGGGAAGCAAAACAAAGGCAACAAATCCCAAGTTTTGACGGCTCCGAAACAGTTCCCAAGCAAGAGTGAAGATAGGCCGATCGCACCTACACTAGATTTACAAGAGGCGATCGCTTCCGGTCAACCTTGCAACAACTGGGACGACGAGTTTTTGTGTCGCGACGGCAAGATGTTACCAGTTTCCTATTTTTTCCATCCCGCAGTTGAGGGCAGCGAAATATCAGTCTTGGTGTTTTTTGACATTTTTGACATTAGAGAACACAAGCAATCGCTCTCGATACTGCAAGCAGTTCTAAAATTTACAGATGCAGGAATTCTGGCGGTTGACAGAAACGGCAATATATGTGATTATAATCAGAAATTTCTAGAGATGTGGGGTTTGTCCGCCAGCCAAGGAAAGTTGAGCCGATCGACCTTCGGCACACTCAAAAACACGCTCAAAACAGGATTACCCTTCGACAGGGAACAATTAAAATACCCGCAAAGATTTCTCGAAAACGTGATTAAAGTGTCGGCAGATTCAGATACTCAAATCAGCGAATTATTAGAATTTAAAGACGGAAAAATTCTGGAATTAAATTCGTTGCCATCAAAAGTCGGAGCGAAAACAGTCGGTAGAGTCTGGAGCTTTCGAGACGTTACTAAACTCAAAAAACAAGAACAATATTTGCAGTATCGAGTAGAATTAGCTCAGTTGATTGCCCGTTTGTCAACCGATTTTATCAGCCAGCCCTTATCAGAAATAGATCAAAGCATCGATCGAACCCTGGAAGCGATAGCCACCTTGAGCGGGTTTGACCGCAGTTACATCTACCTGTTATCAGAAGACAAAACCCGCGCCGACAAAACCTACGAGTGGTGTGGCGAAAGCATTCCTGCAGTCAAAGACAGCACCGACAAACCAATAGACATCGCACAAATCCCTTGGATCGCAGAAAAACTTGATCGCGCCGAATGCCTCTATTATATTCCAGAAATCGGCGAACTCCTGCCCTCAGCAATCGCCGAAATTGCCTATTTTCTCTGTCAAAATTCAGCCCAATTCCAGACAGACTTCGCATCCCAAACAGTCAATCAAACAGCAACCGCCTCAATAGCTTCGATTGGCGCTTCCCTCAATAATTTAGAATCCCAAAAACCGCTAATCAATATCCAATCACTGATAATTATTCCCCTAATTTCTAATAAAAACCTAGTAGGATTTCTCGGATTCGATGGCTTAAAGCAAACAGCAGGTCGAGCAACCGAAATATCCACAATATCCACACAGCTAAAAATGGTAGGAGAAATGCTCGCCAATGCCCTAGATCGCAAGCGAGCAGAAGCAGTCTTGAGACAATCCGAAACAAAATACCGCAACATCTTTGAAAACGCAGTCGAAGGCATATTCCAGACCACCTCAGACGGGCGCTACCTCAGCGCCAATCGCGCACTAGCCGAGATTTACGGCTACGAATCCTGTGCCCAAATGCTAGCCGAACTCACAGATATCAACCGCCAATTTTACGTTGACCCGAATCGGCGTGCCGAGTTTATGGCCCAATTGCGCGCGCGCCACCAAGTGTCAAAATTTGAATCCCAAGTATACCGCCGAGACGGCAGCACGATCTGGATTTCCGAAAACGCCCGCAGCATCTGCGACGAAAGCGGCAGCGTTTTGTACTACGAAGGCACAACCCAAGACATCACCGATCGCAAACAGGCAGAATCCGCCTTGCAGTCGGCCCTAGAAGCAGCAGAATCAGCCAACCGGGCAAAAAGCACATTTCTCGCTAACATGAGCCACGAACTTCGCACGCCGCTCAATGCCATCATCGGCTACAGCGAAATGCTCCAAGAAGAAGCCGAAGAATTGGGCGATGAAGCTTTCGTCCCCGACCTTGAAAAAATCTGCAGCGCCGGCAAACACCTGCTGTCGATGATCGACGACATCCTAGATATCTCTAAAATTGAAGCAGGTCGAATGGATCTCTACTTAGAAACCTTCGACATCCATACCTTAATTGAAAGTGCTGTTGCTACGGCCCGGCCACTGGTCGAGAAAAACGGTAATACCCTAGAAGTGTACTTTCCAGACAACCTCGACACTATGCACGCGGACATGACCAAAGTGCGGCAAGTGCTGCTTAACTTGCTCAGCAACGCTGCCAAGTTCACACAAAACGGGAGAATTGCGATCGGAGTGGAAAGAATTAAAAATGAACAATTAAAAATCAAAAATCAAGAGGAATCTTCCCAAATTTTAATTTCCAACTCCGAATTTTTAAGTTTCCGCGTCGCCGACACCGGCATCGGCATGACACAAGAGCAATTGGAGCGAGTTTTCCAACCTTTCACCCAAGCTGATGCCTCGACTACCCGCGAGTACGGTGGCACCGGTTTGGGACTAGCAATCAGCCAGCGCTTCTGTCAGATGATGGGCGGTAGCATTGAGGTCAGCAGCGCCTTGGGCTCCGGCACCACTTTCACCGTGCTCTTGCCGAAAGCCATCAAACAGCCGGAAATCCCCAACAAAGTCCACGACAGCACTAGCCCTCCCGACGCCCCCGCTGTCGGCACGGTGCTGGTAGTGGACGACGACCCGATCTCGCGGGATTTAATCCAGCGCGCCCTCAGTCGCCAAGGACTGCACGTAGAAGTCGCCGGTGGTGGCGAGCAAGCTCTCCGGCTCGCTAAGCAACTACGGCCAGACGCCATTACCCTGGATGTGATCATGCCCGGAATGGACGGCTGGGCGGTACTCTCAGCGCTGAAGGCAGATCCTGACCTTGCCGAAATTCCCGTAATCCTGCTATCCTTTGTGGGCAACAAAAGCCTCGGCTTTGCATTGGGTGCCTCGGACTACCTCACCAAACCAGTGGACGGCAAACGGCTGGCTGCCTTGTTGAACAAGTACCGACGCGACCAAGACGGCGTTGCAAGTAACAATTTGACTTGTCAGATTCTAATTGTGGAAGACGACGTTGCCACGCGCGAAATACTGCGATGCGTACTAGAAACACAAGGCTGGGCAGTAACGGAAGCTGACAGCGGACGCGCTGCTCTCGATCGGCTAAAAGTTGCTCGCCCGCACCTGATATTACTGGATTTGATGTTGCCAGAAATGGATGGTTTTGAGTTGATCGGGGAACTTCGCAAATCCCATTCGGGAGATCCTATACCGATTGTTGTGATCACGGGGAAAGACTTGACATCGGCCGAAAGCCAGCAGCTAAACGGCTACGTCGAGCGGGTGCTACAAAAGGGAGTCTACAGTTGCGATAGTTTATTGCGCGATGTTCGCTCTATAGTCAATAACAGGTTCGATCGCAGGTACGACTCGAAAGGCAAGGAGAACACCAATGGCTAAAATCCTGTTGGTCGAAGATAACGAAATGAACAGGGATATGCTTTCCAGGCGTCTGGCCCGCAAGGGACACGAGGTCTTTATTGCTGTTGACGGTGCTGAGGGAGTGTCGATGGCGCTCGCGAAAGTACCAGATTTGATTTTGATGGATATGAGTCTGCCGGTTCTCGACGGGTGGCAAGCAACGCAGCAAATTAAGGCGGCTCCTGAAACTAGCAGGATTCCGGTGATTGCGCTGACGGCTCACGCAATGGCGGGCGATCGTGAAAAGTGTCTGGCTGCAGGCTGCAATGACTATGACACTAAACCGGTCGAGTTTCCCCGACTTTTGGGTAAAATTGAAACTCTTCTGAAAGAGGCCCTGACATGAAAGGTGACGAGGGCAGCGTGCTGGTTGTTGACGACAATGAGGTAAACCGCGATTTGCTGGCCCGCCGACTTCAGCGTCAAGGCCATCTGGTGACTGTTGCTGAAGATGGTCTCCAAGCTCTGGAAATGTTGCGAAGCGTTCCTTTTGATTTGGTTCTGCTAGACATTATGATGCCGCAAATGAACGGCTATCAGGTGCTCGAGAGTCTGAAGGCGGACGAGAATTTGCGCTACATCCCGGTGATTATGATTTCGGCGGTGGACGATATCGACAGTATCGTCCGGTGTATAGAGTTGGGGGCGGAGGATTATCTTTCTAAACCGTTCAATCCGGTATTGCTCAAGGCTCGGATTAGCGCTTGTTTAGAAAAGAAGCGACTGCGGGATAAGGAACAGGCGTATTTACATGAGTTGGCCCAGGAAAAGGAAAAGTCCGAGCGTTTGCTGTTAAATATTTTACCGAAGGCGATCGCACAGCGCCTGAAACACGGGGAAATTACGATCGCAGACAGTTTCGCCGAGGTAACAGTGATGTTTGCCGATTTGGTCGGTTTTACTAAACTTTCGTCTCATTTATCGCCGGCCCAATTGGTGGAGTTGCTCAACGAGATTTTTTCGGCTTTTGACGAGTTGGCCGAGCGCTACGGACTTGAGAAAATTAAGACGATCGGCGATGCTTATATGGTGGTTGGCGGTTTGCCGACGCCCAGCGAGGATCACGCCGAGTCGATCGCCGAAATGGCGCTGGAAATTCAAGCAGCAATGACTAAGATCCGTACCAAGGGAGGTCAGCCGCTCAGCATCCGCATCGGCATCCACACAGGCCCGGTGGAAGCTGGGGTAATCGGTACTAAAAAATTTACTTACGATTTGTGGGGAGATACGGTAAATACAGCTTCCCGGATGGAATCTCAAGGCGTCCCCGGCAGCATTCAGGTGACAGTTGCTACCTACGAGCGCTTGCGGGGTAAGTACGTTTTTGAGGAGCGCGGCGTGATTCCAGTGAAGGGGAAAGGCGATATGATGACTTATCTGCTTGTGTCCCGAAACGCTTAATTAATCATTGGGCATTGGGCATTGGGCATTGGTAACTAATATCAACAGTCAACAGTCAACAGTCAACTAATCATCAAATGAACGTAAATTCTAATCTTTTAATGTACGCCCAATGGGCGGGAATTCTGACAGTAGCTTTAGCTATTTTAACAGTTATAGCATTTATCTTCAAATGGGGTTTTCGCTTCCGATTGGTAGGAGTGACCAGCTTTATGGGAGTAATTGCTGCCAGTATATTCGGTCTGGGTTTGGGACTGTTTTCCCGTACAGAAATTCCTGGTGCGGTGCGCTATTCTTTAGTTTACGATACTGGCGGCGCTCAAACAGTAGTTACTGTGCCACCTACGATCACCGAATCGCAATTAGAAGCAACGATGCAGCAAGCGGCTGCGGATTTGTACTCTCCAGGGCGCTCTGGGCGGGGCAGAGACTACATGACAATCCGGGTTCGTACAGTTGTACATCCTGAACCTGGGTTGTCGCAGCCGCTGTTTTTGGGCGAAGTGAGGCGATCGCTCGCGACTCGTTATGATGACAAAATGGCGATCGAAATCTTCCCCGAAAAAGTTGCTATTCTGAAAAAATATCAAGCCTGATAAATGCTGTAGGGGCGGGTTTTACAAACAAAAATTGCCTAAAACCGACAATCTCAAAAACCCGCCCCCACCAACGAATTATCAAAAAAGTGATCTTCGGCGCACCCTAATAATTATTAATTATTTAGTAATTTAGTGTCAAGTTGGGATCAAATTAAATAACATGATTGGCACCGCAAAACCCTAATTTAAATTTTAACGAATTTATTGCAATTTGCCCGGAAGCTGGGGGGGTGACAAAGAGGTCTACGAGATAGACTGTATAAGGGTTGCAGCCCGCATACCTTGTTGATAAAAGCGGC
>NZ_JAUBRA010000129.1:0-7114 GCF_036701555.1 Microcoleus sp. Pol10D4 | reverse complement strand
TGGCACATCTCTTGATGAAATTATTCGTGCTTATTGTGCAGTCTAGTGTCTCATACTTATTTGAAATGACTATAACTTCCCTGCTCAAATTCCCCCCGGTCGCGAACAGGAAAACACTCGACCTGCGGTAATTGTAGCTTTGCCAAATGTCACAGGAATAACGCGGTTTTCGTTGGTAATAGTCGTTCCCTTGACGACACAACAAGGAGATTGGGCGACACGAAACTTAACGCTATATCCGCAGCTTCAGGCTGGAATGGGAAACCTACGCTATGACTCTACTGTGTTGCTGGATCAAATACGTGCTGTGGACATAAAGCGTGTTTTGGGCTACCGAGGAGATTTAACCGCAGAAGAGTATCAGCCGATCGCAAATGGACTAAAAGCGATGTTTGGCTTTTAAATTATCCCTTCATCAGCGTTTATCTGCGTGCATCTGCGGTTAAAAATCCCCCTCAATTCCCTGACAACAAGCTTAATGTCCCAATAGCTTATCCCGCAAATGCTTAATCCGATCGCGCAATTTACCCGCCTCCTCAAACTCCAACTTCTTAGCCGCCGCCTTCATCTGCGCTTCCAACCGCCCGATTAACTGAGGAATCTCATCCAGAGATAACTCGTTTACCTGTTCGTAAACCTCCTCCAACTGCTGAGAATTCAGCTTGCGCGACACATCCAAAAATGCCAAAATCGCATTACTCGATCGCTTTTTGGCGATCGGCTGCGGCGTAATCCCGTGCATCTTATTGTACGCTAGCTGAATCCCCCGGCGTCGATCCGTTTCGTCGATCGCCTTCACCATACTATCCGTCAAATTATCCGCATACAAAATAGCCTGTCCCTGAACGTGCCGCGCCGCCCTTCCAATCGTTTGAATCAACGAACGTCCCGATCGCAAAAACCCCTCTTTATCCGCATCCAAAATTACCACCAGCGAAACTTCCGGCAAATCCAAACCTTCCCGCAGCAAGTTAACACCAATCAATACATCAAACTTACCATCCTGCAAATCTTGGATAATTTCGATGCGTTGAATCGACTGAATTTCCGAGTGCAAATACCGCACTCTAATCGCCCTCTCCTGCAAATATTCGGTTAAATCTTCCGCCATCCGCTTCGTTAAAGTCGTCACCAAAACTCGCTCGTCCCGACTTACTCTCTCCTTAATTTCCCCCAACAAATCATCTATTTGTCCTTCCGTCGGGCGCACGAAAATCGTCGGATCTATTACTCCCGTAGGGCGAATTACTTGCTCTGCAACTCTGCCTTCAGATATTTCCATTTCCCAATCCCCAGGCGTAGCAGAAACAAAGATGCACTGATTCTCTTTTGCCCAGAATTCCTCTGCTTTTAAAGGGCGGTTATCTGCCGCACTCGGCAAACGAAAACCATGTTCTATCAATACTTTTTTCCGCGCTTGGTCGCCGTTGTACATCCCCCGAATTTGCGGCACTGTGACGTGAGATTCATCTATCACCAACATCCAATCTTTCGGGAAATAATCAATCAAACATTCTGGCGGTTCCCCCGCATTTCTCCCTGCTAAATGCCGCGAATAATTTTCGACTCCGTTGCAGTAACCTACCTCGCGCAGCATTTCCAAATCGTAGCGCGTGCGCTGTTCTAAACGCTGAGCTTCTAAGAGTTTCCCCTGTTTTTCAAATTCTGCCAATCTGTCTTCTAATTCGAGTTCTATTCCTTGGCAAGCAGCCTCTAATTTATCTTCTGCCGTGACAAAGTGGCGCGCTGGATAGATATTTAAAGCCGTTGAACTTTGCAGGATTTTACCTGTTACCGGGTCAACGTAGCGAATGGCATCAATTTCGTCGCCGAAGAATTCAACGCGAATAATTCTATCTTCGTAAGCGGGACCGATTTCCAAAACATCGCCTTTGACGCGAAATTTGCCTCTCCCTAAATCTATATCGTTGCGGCTGTATTGGACGTTAACTAAATCTCGCAAAACTTGCCGCTGGTTGACTTCCATTCCTACTCGCAAAGGAATAGCAGCTTTCAGGTATTCTGCAGGCATTCCCAAACCGTAGATGCAGCTAATTGAAGCAACTACAATTACGTCGCGGCGTTCAAAGAGCGATCGCGTGGCGGAGTGCCGCAGCATATCTATCTCGTCGTTAATTGCTGCCGTTTTCTCAATGAAAGTATCCGTGACGGCGATGTATGCTTCAGGTTGGTAGTAGTCGTAATAACTGACAAAGTATTCGACTGCATTGTTCGGGAAAAAATTTCGCAGTTCGTTGCACAGTTGAGCTGCCAGGGTTTTGTTGTGTGCTAGAACTAAGGTGGGTCTGCCGATTTTTTCAATCACCGAGGCAATGGAGAAGGTTTTACCCGTACCTGTGGCGCCGAGTAAGGTTTGAAATCGATCGCCCGCTTCGATGCCTTTGACAAGTTGGGCGATCGCTAGCGGTTGGTCGCCTGTGGGCTGGAAGGGCGCTTGCAATTGAAAAGATGCTGCCGCAGTTACCATAGGAAAATGTAGCTATTACCCATAAATCTTAACAAAAATGCAGAGATTATGCAATTTCGTTAAAAAAATAGTTAGACTTTGTAATATTATTTTAATCATCGGCCGAAATAGAAAGCAGAAAGCCCACAAAAGCAGTTGTCCGAACCCAGCAATCAACAGCAATAAGCGAGGAAAAGAATTATGGATACGCGCAGCACAGGTACAGGCAAAGGCAAAGCGATCGCCCGCCGCGGCAAAGGCAGTTCCAAAAGCCAAGCGACAGAACCCACGGATGCCAAAGCAACAGGAATTCAACTTTATCGGCCGCCACACCTGCATGACAACCGTCCCGTCGGCCCAGACGATTTTACCATCAGCGAGATCGTCTCGATATCGGGCGATCGCCCGATCGGCACTAGCACCCTGCACATCAGCGAAACCTACGGCATTGTAGGCAATCGCCCGGTGGAATCCAGCGACTTTGAAGTGGTTGCTACACTCGGCAATCGCCCGATCGGCTCCAGCGCCATGCAAGTCAGCGAAATGTTCAGTATGTCCGGTGCCCGCCCTATTGCCATCAGCACTCTGCACATTGATGAAGTTTACTCCACAATGGGAGGAAACCGCCCTATTGCGTCAAACGAAATTGACGATAGCTCGACATTAATGGGCTTCTTAGATTAATTAGTCAGTTGTTAGTTGTTAGTTGACTGTTGTCTGTTGACCGTTGTCAGTTGACTGTTGACTGTTGTTATTTCTTATTTGTTACCTGCTACTAATAAGCAATAACCATAGCACTTCTGGGTTTAATGAGGTACGTCTGGTAATTGGTAATTGAGAGGGATGTATAGCGGTTTTCTCTTGAAGTGAAATGCTAATCTGTAGGGTGCGTCGCCCTCAGATGAGAAATGAAACTTGGAGATTTTTCCGGGCGACGCACCTTACCCTTATCAATAGCGGATATAACAATTTGTGGCGTCCAGAACTGTAATAATTACAGTCAACAGTCAACAGTCAACAGTCAACAGTCAACAGTCAACAGTCAACTAACTACTTCCCGATACCCTGATATTTACTCAATAAAGCAGCAAAGCGCTTGTAATCCACAGGCTTCCTCAAATACTCCGCCGCTCCCAATTCTAAACCCTGATTTTGGTCGTCCAAAAAAGTTATCATAATCACCGGAATCTCAGCCAAATCCGGATCGGCTTTCAAGGTAGACAGCACTGCCCAGCCGTCCATACTCGGCATCATCACGTCCAGAATAATCGCGTCCGGCAGCAACTCCTTAGCCAACAGTAGCCCCCCTTGACCGCTAGCCGACGATCGCACCCGAAATCCCTCTTTCGACAAGCAGCGGGTCATCAAATCCCGCGCGTCTGGATCGTCGTCAATCACCAGCACCGTAGCAGCATCGGGCAGATCCAGCGGTTGCGATCGCACAGCTTTTTGCTTCGCTTCAGTCGTCGCTACACTCGTTTCTAAATCCTCGCAAGACTTCGGCTGCATTTGTGCGATTTCTCGATCTTCCGGCACTTGTTTCGGGTTTGTAACCGCAATCGGCAACCGGATCGTAAAACTAGAACCGCAATCAAATTCGCTCTCAACCTTAATGTCTCCGCCCATCATCTGGCAAAACTTCCGGCTAATTGTCAGCCCCAAACCGGTGCCGCCGTATTTGCGGGTAGTAGAATCGTCCGCTTGGGTGAAAGCTCCGAACAGCCTCGACACCTGATCCTCAGTCATGCCAATGCCGGTATCGGTGACTTGAAAGACGATCGAAGGCTGTTGACACCGAGAAGGATCTGCCGAGAGTTCTTCGGAGTTGCCGATCGGCAAAACCTTCCCTTCTTCCTTCCAAACATTAATCGTAATTTTGCCTTGATCGGTAAACTTAGCAGCATTGCTAGCCAAATTCAACAGCGCTTGTCGCAGCTTCGACGAATCGGAGTAGATCGTGCCAATATTGCGATCGCAATTGACGATCAAAGTATTGCCATTTTTCCCTAGCATTGGTTGAACAGTAGTGACAACCTCCTCGATCAAATTCCACACCTCAAAAGTCTCCAAAAAAAGAGTCACCTTTCCTGCTTCAATTTTAGAAATATCCAGGATGTCACTAATAATGGTGAGCAACTGCTTGCCTGCCATATTAATGCTTGCCAAATCCATCACAAACTCTTCTTCGCCGAGTTCCAGAGCCTCTTCTTGCAGCAGCTCGCTGTAGCCGATAATCGCATTCAAAGGCGTCCGCAACTCGTGAGTCATATTTGCCAAAAAAGTGCTTTTCGCCCGGTTGGCAGCTTCGGCAGCATTCTTAGCAACTTCCAATTCCTCCGATCGTTCCTCTAGCTGTCGCTGCCGCACTTCCAAACCCTTGAGCAAACTGCTGATTTGCTGAGCCATTGTATTGAGAGTAGAAGATAGCACCCCGATCGCGTCATTAGAAACCACCGGCGATCGAGCCGTCAAATCACCGCTGGCCATCTGTTCGGCAGTTTCCCGCAGCAAGCCGAGATTCCGAATAATTGCTGACACCGACACAAAACCCCCTATCCCCGCGATCGCACTCAAAACCAAAGCCCCCAGCAGCCAGTGCTGAGTGCGGCTTACCACTGCCAGAGTTTGCTGCACCAGCACCGCCATTGCTGCCTCAGAAACCCCCGCCGGAGCTGAGGCAGCCTCTATTGCCAGCAAATAGTTCTTCATCTCCACAGAACCCATCCACCCGACTCCCACCGCCATCCAAGTTATCAGTACCAAGATGACAAACAGCCCGCTCAAAGAAGCCCGAGTTCCCAAAGAAATCGGCCTCGGAGCAAATGCCGCCGCCCAAGGATAGGCTTTGAGAAAAGGATCTGGCGGAACCGGTGCGCCGGAATTCCAAATCTCCTCAATTTGACCGTCCACTCTCACCTTGCCAATCCGCACTGTTTTCCAAATATGCTGAGTTTGGGCATCTATTTTTACCTTGCCCGAAGGCGCTGCAAACTCAATATTTTTAGCAGCCGCCCTGACTTTAACCACATTTGTCGAACCCGCTTTTTCTACTGCTTGCTTCCAGAGGTAAACGCCCAAATAAGCTGCTTCGATCGGGTCATCCGTGACTCGATTTTCCCCGTATCGGGCTTTATAAGCCTTGACAAATTTACGATTTTCCGGTGTATCCACCGTTTGAAAATAGTTCCAAACCACCAAATGTCCAGCAATATTGGACGGCCCGATCGCCCGCACTTCCTCTTCTGCTACGCTGACCGACATCACGGGCAAATTATCGGGTTTCACGCCAGCTTCCCGCAACTTTTGGAAAAAAGCCACATTGCTGTCGCCGTTGAGAGTGTTGAGAATAGCATCTGGTTTCACTGCTAAGATATGTGCGATCGCCTCGCCCACATCCCCCGAACCCAGCGGCAGATACACTTCCCCCGCCAACTCTCCCCCCTGTGCCGCCAGTTGAGCTTTCACAATCCGATTTGCCGTCCGGGGAAAGATATAGTCCGAACCCAACAAAAAAATTTTCCGCTTCCCCTGTGCCAGCAAATAATTCACCCCAGGCACAATCTGTTGGTTCGGGGCAGCACCAGTGTAGAAAATATTCGGACACTGTTCTAGCCCTTCATACTGCACCGGATAGAACAGCAACCCGCTGCCGTGATCGAAAGCCGGCTGTACAGCTTTGCGGCTCGCCGAAGTCCAACAGCCAAATACCACTGCCACCTGCGCTTCTAGGAGCAATTGCTTAGCTTTTTGAGCAAAAGTTTGCAAATCGCTGGCTCCATCTTCTATAACCGCTTCCAAGGGGCGTCCGAGCACCCCTCCCGCGGCATTAATTTCCTCAACAGCCAACAGCGTCGCATCTTTAACTGAAATTTCGCTGATGGACATCGTGCCCGTCAGGGAATGCAAAACGCCTATTTTGATCGGCTCACGAGTCGGGCCGGCTGCTTCGAGAGGGTTACTGCTCCTTGCTCCCATAGGGTTTTAGATAATTTTTACCGAAAAATGGGGTTTAAAGCCCCGCACTTAAGTGCGGCTTTTATCTAGGACTTTCCTTGATAAAAAGTGCTGAGGTTTCATATAATCATATCATGATAGTAAGAAAAGCAAAGCTAAAAAATGGAACGAAAGACCAATACTGTGCACTTCATGAAGCCATCCGAACAGGCGAGTTCATTAGAAACAAAGCTGTCAGATTTTGGATGGACAACGCAGATGTTAGTAAACCCATCTTGTACGCACTCTGCAAAGATATTGCCGGCATAGCGCTTTCGTGAAAAACCTCTATTCAGCCGCCCATCAAGCCAGTGCGGAACGCGCTTGGGCTTCTATATCTAGCTTCTATAGCCGCTGTAAAAAAGGCGAGAAAAGGAAGGGTTATCCCAAATTCAAAAAGCATTGTCGCTCTGTAGAGTACAATGTGTCATGCTGTAAACTAAGCTGTTGCACATTTAAACAGTGATACAAGCATTACCCTGCTTTTTGATTTTTCGCTCCCATTCAATTATTAATTGTCCTTATTTTAAGAGGATCTGCCATAAATACTTTAGCTATTCAATAGATGTAAATAGCATACTATAGTCATTTCAAATAAGTATGAGACACTAGACTGCACAATAAGCACGAATAATTTCATCAAGAGATGTGCCA